>NZ_JBEXPT010000017.1:0-74042 GCF_040612195.1 Streptomyces sp. NPDC006450
CTCGTCAGGCACCGCGGCGGGCGCGAAATCCGCCGCCCCAGCCGCGCCGGCCGCCCCGACCACCCGCATCACCCTCGTCACCGGCGACCGCGTCGTCCTCGCCGCCGACGGCAGACCCGTCTCCCTCGAACGAGCCGAGGGCCGCGCGCACATCCCGTTCTCGGTGCGCACCGAGAACGGCCACACCAGCGTCGTGCCGTACGACGCCCAGCCGCTGATCCGCGCCGGGAAGCTCGACCCGCGCCTGTTCGACATCACCGAACTGAGCCGCCCCGAGTACCTCGCACGCCCCTCCGGCCGGCTCCAGCTGATCGTCGGCTACGAGGGCCCCGCCCCTGCCGCCCGGTCCGCCCTGCGGGCCGCCGGCGGCCTCGACGTCACCCGGACCTACCCCACCCTCGACGCCGAGGCCGTCAGCGCGGCCCCCGGGGACGCCGCCGCCCTGTGGGAAGCCCTCACCGACCCCCGGCGGGACGCCGGAGGCCGCGTCGCCGCCCCCGGCATCGCCACGGTCTGGCTCGACGCCGTGCGCACCGCCACCCTGGACAGGAGCACCCGGCAGATCGGCGCCGACCGGGCCTGGGCCGCCGGGTACGACGGCGCCGGCGTGAAGATCGCCGTCCTCGACACCGGCATCGACGCCACCCACGCCGACCTCGCGGGCCAGGTCGTCGCCGAAGAGAACTTCTCCCGCGCCGAGGACGCGGTGGACCGCGTCGGCCACGGCACGCACGTCGCCTCCATCGCCGCCGGTACGGGCGCCCGCTCGGCCGGCGCCTTCAAGGGCGTGGCGCCCGGCGCGAAACTACTGAACGGCAAGGTCCTGGACGACCGCGGCTCCGGCGCCGACTCCGGGATCCTGGCCGGCATGGAATGGGCCGTCGCCCAGGGCGCCGACATCATCAACCTCAGCCTCGGCGCCCCCGACACCCCGCAGCTCGACCCCGTCGAAGCGGCCGTGGACCGGCTCAGCGCAGAGAAGGGCGTGCTGTTCGCCGTCGCCGCCGGCAACAGCGGCCGCCGCGGCCCCGGCTCCGTCCAGTCCCCGGGCAGCGCGAGCGCCGCGCTCACCGTCGGCGCCGTCGACGACGCGGAGGCGCTCGCCCCCTTCTCCAGCACCGGCCCGCGCCTCGGCGACGGCGCGGTCAAGCCGGACGTCACGGCGCCCGGTGTCGACATCACCGCGGCCGCCGCCCCCGGCAGCGTGATCGAGCGCGAGTCCGGCCAGAGCCCGCCCGGCTACCTCACCATCTCCGGCACCTCCATGGCCACCCCGCACGTGGCGGGGGCCGCCGCGCTGCTGAAGCAGCAGCACCCGCACTGGAAGGGCGCCGAGCTCAAGGGCGCGCTGACCGCCTCCGCCAAGGGCGCCGCGTACACCCCGTACCAGCAGGGCACCGGCCGGATCGCCGTCGACGGCGCGCTCGGCCAGAGCGTGGTCGCCCAGGAGCCGGCGCTGACCTTCGACACGCAGCGCTGGCCGCACGCGGACGACACCCCGCAGACCCGGAAGATCACCTACCGCAACCTCGGCGCCGCGCCCGTCACCCTCGACCTCGCCGTCACCGGCAGCGGCCCCGGCGGCGCGCCCGCGCCCGAGGGCTTCTTCACCCTCGGCGCCCGGCAGCTCACCGTGCCGGCGGGCGGCACCGCCGAGACCACGCTGACCGTGGACACCCGCCTCGGCGCAGCCGTGGACGGCACCTACAGCGCGTACACCACCGCGACCGCCACCGGTGGCGGCCAGCAGGTGCGTACGGCCGCCGTCGCCGAACGCGAGGCCGAGTCCTACGACCTGACGCTCCGCCACCTCGGACGCGACGGGAACCCGACCACGGACTACGCCACCACCGTCCAGGGCGTCAGCGGCGGCGCGGCGGCCCGCCGCTTCGAGGCCCACGACCCCTCCGGCACCGTCACCCTGCGCGTCCCCAAGGGCGGCTACCTGCTGGACGCCGCCCTCGTCGTCGACCCGCTCGACCTCACCCGGGGCGCCGACTGGATCGTCCAGCCCCGGCTCGACGTCACGGCCGACACGACGGTCACCCTCGATGCGCGCACCACCCGGCCCGTGGAGATCACGGTCCCCTCGAAGTCGGCGCAGGCCCAGTTCGTGATGCCCACCTACACACTGACCGAGGGCGGGGCCTCGTACGACTTCGGCTTCTGGCTCGACTCGCTCACCGGCTTCCGCACCCGCCACCTCGGCCCGGATCCCGCGGCCGGCACGCTCCGCCAGCAGTGGGACGTGCACTGGACGGACGGCGCCTCGGCGGAGTACCACGCGGTGCTGGGCGGACCCGTACGGAGCCTCGCCACCGGCTACACCCGGCGCCTGACCCACCGCGACCTGGCGGCCCTCGTGGTCGGCCAGGGCGCCTCCGCCCCGGGCAAGGAGGGCGCGGTCGTGGCGATGGGCGGCCTTCCGGGGAGCCGCTCCGGGAGCTCGATGTCCTCCCGGCGGCCGCTGCCGACCACGGCCACGCTCTACGTGTCCACCCTGGACCGGGTGACGTGGGACCTCCTCTTCACCCAGAGCTCCGGCCACGACGACAACGGCTTCCCGCGGGAGGAAGCGGCGTACGAGGCGGAGCGCGGGCGCACCTTCACCGGCGGCCGCACCTACCGCGAGCGGTTCAACACGCCGGTCTTCGGCCCCCGCACCGACGCCGCGTACGGGGTGCTGCGCGACGGCAACGCGATCGGGGGCTCCGTACCGCTGCTGGCGGACGGCGCGAACCACGCGGGCGGGTTCTACGACGCCACCGGCTCCACCGTCCTGCGCCGCGACGGCGTCGAAGCGGGCCGCAGCGACGCCCCGCTGGAGTCGAGCGCCCCCTTCCCGGTCCCGCCGGGCGAGGCCGCCTACGAGCTCACCACGACCACCCGGCTGAGCCCGGAGCTCTCCGCCACCTCCTCCGAGACCACGGCCACCTGGTGGTTCCGCTCCCGGGAGACGGCCGAACCGACCCCGCTGCCGGTCTCGGTGGTCCGCTTCGACGCCCGCCCGGCCCTGGACGGCACCCTGCCGGCGGGCCGCACGGCGAACTTCCCGGTGACCGTCCAGGGCCCGGCGGCCACCGCCCCGGCCTCCCTGCGGGTCCAGGTCTCCTACGACGAGGGCCGCACCTGGCGCCCGCTCCACATCCGGCACGGCCGGGTCGACGTCCGCACCCCCGCGAAGGGCGGCACGGTCTCCCTGCGCGGCACCGTCACGGACCGCTCGGGCAACAGGGCGGAGGTGACCGTCCTGCGCGCCTACCTCGCGGGCTGACACCCCGCCCGGCCGGCCGCCCGCCCGCCGATGACCCCGGAGGTAATCGCCTGCGGGGCCGCCGGCGGGCAGGATCGGACCAACAAGCCGATCCCGCAAGGAAGAAGAGGCCCGAGATGACCGCCTACGCCATCGCCCACATACGCCCCGAGACCATGAACGAGGACATCCTCCGCTACATCGAGGAGATCCAGGCCACCCTGGACCCCTTCGAGGGCCGCTTCCTCGTCCACGGCAGGGAGGTCGAGGTCAAGGAGGGCACCTGGCCCGGCACGATCGTCATGATCGCCTTCCCGGACCTGGAGCAGGCGCGGGGGTGGTACGCGTCGGAGGCCTACCAGGCGCTGATCCCGCTCCGCGCCGATCACATCGCGGGGGACGTCATCCTGGTCGACGGCGTCCCCGCGGACTACGACGCCTCCAAGACGGCGGCATCTCTCCGCGAAGCCGCCGGCCTCTGACGCGGTCCCGGGGCGGGGCGGGTGGTTGCCCCGCCGGGCGGGTCCCCTTCCCACCCCTCCACCGTTCCCCGGGCGCCGCCCCGACCCCTGGGGCCCGGCCCCGAGGGCTCCGCCCCGGATCCGTCGCCCCGAACGCCGGCGGGGCCGAGTCCGCGGCCGCAGCGCCGGAGCCGGAGCCGGAGCCGGAGCCGGGCACGGCGTGGGCGGGGCGGGGTACCTGCGAGCATGGGAGGCATGGCCACTCATCTCATCACCGGTGCCGGCTCCGGCATCGGCAAAGCCGTCGCGGACCGCCTGCACGCCCGCGGCGACGACCTCGTCCTGCTCGCCCGCGACGCCGCCCGTGCCCGGCAGCTCACCGACCGCTACCCCGGATCCCGGGCGCTCGTCGGGGACCTCGCCGACCCCGACCGGCTGTCGTGGGCCTTCTCCAAGCAGGCGATCCCGGAGCGGATCGACTCGCTCCTGCACATCGCCGGCGTCGTGGACCTCGGCCCGGTGGGGGAGCTGCGCCCCAAGACCTGGCACCAGCAGCTCAACGTCAACCTCATCGCCCCCGCCGAGGTCACCCGGCTCCTGCTGCCGACCCTGCGCGCCTCCCACGCCACCGTCGTCTTCGTGAACTCCGGCGCCGGGCTCACCGCCCACGCCGACTGGAGCGCGTACGCCGCCTCCAAGCACGGGCTGAAGGCCCTCGCCGACTCGCTCCGGGCGGAGGAGAAGGAGAACGGCATCCGCGTCACCTCCGTCTACCCCGGCCGTACCGCCACCCCCATGCAGGCCAAGGTCCGCTCCCAGGAGGGCGAGTCCTACGACGCCGCCGACTGGATCGACGCCGAGTCCGTCGCGACCACCATCGTGATGGCCGTCGACCTGCCCCGCGACGCCGTGGTCAGCGACCTCTCCGTCAGGCCCGGCCGATGAGCGCGAGCCGCACCGGCGGAGCCACCGGAGTCGGCTCGTTCCCCGGCGGCGACGCCCGCGAGGCCGCCAAGACCGTCACCGGCTCCTTCGAGGAGTTCCCGTACCTCGCCGAGCTGCCCGCCCGCGGCCCGGGCTCGGACATGATCGGCCGGTCGCTCGGGCTGCTCGTCGACATGTACGCGCACGTCGAGCCCAGCGGCTGGCGGATCAGCGACCGCCCCGGCCGCGACAGCAAGCGCGCCCGCTCCTGGCTCGGCGAAGACCTGGACGCCCTGGAGGAGTTCACCCAGGGCTACCAGGGCCGGCTCAAGGTCCAGGCCGTCGGGCCGTGGACGCTCGCCTCCGCCCTGGAGCTGCACGGCGGCGAGGCCGTCCTCCAGGACCCGGGCGCCTGCCGGGACCTGGCCGGATCGCTCGCGGAGGGCGTGCGCGAGCACCTGGCCGACGTGCGCAAGCGCATCCCCGGCGCCGAGATCGTCCTCCAGTACGACGAGCCCTCCCTCACCGCCGTCCTGCTCGGGCGGGTGCGCTCCGCGAGCGGCTACCGCACGTACCGCGCCGTCGACCGGCAGGTCGTCGAGGGGACGCTGCGCGAGATGTTCGCCGTCCACGACGGGGAGGTGATCGTCCACTCCTGCGCCCCCGAGGTGCCCTTCGGACTGCTGCGCCGCGCCGGGGTCTCGGGCGTGTCGTTCGATTTCTCCTTGCTCACCGAGCGCGAGGACGACGCCATCGGGGAAGCCGTCGAAGCCGGCACGAAACTCTTCGCCGGAGTGGTGCCCGGGACCGACGGCCCGTTGTCGGACCCGGGCGGTAGCGTCATGGGTGTCAGGAAGCTCTGGCGCAGGCTGGGGCTGACCCCGGGGACTCTGGCGGAGTCCGTCGTGGTCACCCCGACGTGCGGTCTGGCGGGCGCTTCGCCCGCCTACGCGCGGGCGGTTCAGGCGCACTGCGTCAGGGCGGCGAGGTCGCTCGCCGACCACCCTGAGTGATGGATCGAGACGGGTCACGGGAGGACACGGCATGGCAGCCGAACAGAAGCAGGGCAGCGAATCGACCGTACCGGCGGAACTGCGCGAGCAGCACGCGCTGATCGCCGAGCAGGTCGAGGAGCACCGCTTCCGGTACTACGTGAACGACCAGCCGGTCGTCAGCGACGCCGAGTTCGACAAGCTGCTGCGCTCGCTGGAGGCACTGGAGGAGCAGTATCCGGAGCTGCGCACGCCCGATTCGCCCACCCAGAAGGTGGCCGGGGCGTACGAGACGGACTTCGCCTCCGTGGTGCACCGCGAGCGGATGCTCTCCCTCGACAACGCCTTCGACGACGAGGAACTGGCGGCCTGGGCCGAGCGCGTGGCCCGGGACGCCAACACCTCCGACTACCACTACCTGTGCGAGCTGAAGGTGGACGGCCTCGCCGTCAACCTCACCTACGAGAACGGCCGCCTGACCCGCGCCGCCACCCGTGGCGACGGCCGCACGGGCGAGGACATCACGCCCAACGTCCGCACCATCGCCGACATCCCCGACCGTCTCAAGGGCGACCGCATCCCGGCCCTGGTCGAGATCCGCGGCGAGGTCTACTTCCCGATGGAGAAGTTCGAGGAGCTCAACGCCCGGCTCGTCGAGGCCGAGGGCAAGCCCTTCGCCAACCCGCGCAACGCCGCGGCCGGTTCGCTGCGCCAGAAGGACCCGAAGGTCACCGCGAGCCGCCCGCTGCACATGGTCGTCCACGGCATCGGCGCCCGCGAGGGCTTCGAGATCGAGCGCCAGTCGCAGGCGTACGAACTGCTGCACGAGTGGGGCATGCCCACCGCCCAGCACAACAAGGTGGTCTCCACGCTCGCCGAGGTCCGGGAGTTCATCGCGGACTTCGGCGAGAACCGGCACTCCGTGGAGCACGAGATCGACGGCGTCGTCGTCAAGCTCGACGAGGTCGCCCTGCAGGGCCGCCTCGGCTCCACCGCGCGCGCCCCGCGCTGGGCCATCGCCTGGAAGTACGCCCCCGAAGAGGTCAACACCAAGCTGATCGACATCAAGGTCGGCGTGGGCCGCACCGGGCGCGTGACCCCGTACGCCCAGGTGGAGCCGGTGACGGTGGCGGGCTCGGAGGTCGAGTTCGCGACCCTGCACAACCAGGAGGTCGTCAAGGCCAAGGGCGTGCTGATCGGGGACACCGTCGTCCTGCGCAAGGCCGGCGACGTCATCCCCGAGATCCTCGGGCCGGTGGTCGACCTGCGGGACGGCAGCGAGCGGGAGTTCGTGATGCCCGCCGAGTGCCCCGAGTGCGGGACGAAGCTGCGGCCGATGAAGGAAGGGGACATCGACGTCCGGTGCCCCAACGCACAGTCCTGCCCGGCCCAGTTGCGCGAGCGCGTCGGCTACCTGGCCGGACGCGACAGTCTGGACATCGAGAACTTCGGCATGGTCGCGGCGGCGGCGCTGACCGGCCCGCTGGAGCCGGCCGTCCCGCCGCTCCTCGACGAGGGCGACCTCTTCGACCTGACCATCGAGCAGCTGCTGCCGATCAAGGCGTACGTCCTCGACCCGGACAGCGGGCTGCCCAAGCGGGACCCGAAGACGGGCGAGGAGAAGATCGTCAGGGTCTTCGCCAACCAGAAGGGCGAGCCGAAGAAGAACGCCCTGGCGATGCTGGAGAACATCGCGGCGGCCAAGAGCCGCCCGCTCGCCCGCATCATCAACGGCCTGTCGATCCGTCACGTCGGCCCGGTCGCGGCCGAGGCCCTCGCCCGCGAGTTCCGGTCGATCGACGCGATCCGGAGCGCAACCGAAGCGGAACTGACGGCCGCGGAAGGCGTCGGCGCCATCATCGCCACCTCCCTCAAGGAGTGGTTCGCCGAACCGTGGCACGAGGAGATCCTGCGCAAGTGGCAGGCGGCCGGCGTCCGGATGGAGGAGGAAGGTTCCGGCGAGGACGAGGGACCGCGCCCGCTGGAGGGGCTGACCGTCGTCGTCACCGGAACTTTGCAGAGCCACACGCGGGACGGCGCGAAGGAGGCCCTGCAGAGCCGCGGCGCCAAGGTGACCGGGTCCGTCTCGAAGAAGACCTCCTTCGTCGTGGTCGGCGACAACCCCGGCTCGAAGTACGACAAGGCAGTGCAGTTGAAGCTCCCCATCCTCGACGACGCCGGGTTCGCCGTCCTCCTGGAGGAAGGCCCGGACGCGGCGCGCGAGGCCGCGCTCCCGGTGGACGGCGCCGCCGAAGCGGAGTAGCGAAGGCGAACGGATGCATGGCGTGCGGCCGTACGAGCGGGCGCGCGCCGGGCGCGGACGGCGGTGGCACCCGGTGCGCCCACGGCCGGTACCCGGCCCATGCGAGGCCGGTACAAGGCTGGTGGCGGGCCCGTGACCTGTCGGATCATCGGACGGGCGGCCGGGGGGTCCTGGTCCAAACTCACCCGTTCGGCGGATACCGTACTGATGAGGATGGCTGGGTCGTATTCGGGCAACCGCCGCCGACCGCTGCCCCTGGGTGCCTCCGGCGTCCTACTGTTGTGGGGTGCGCCTGTCGTGCACGGCTGCTTGACGCGCTTCCAGCCGTGATGGCATGACATCGGGGCCATCGCGTGGCATCGGCATCGCCGGCTGTGAGAGGGACGGGCATGAAACCCACCGAAAGCGCCGACCCGTCACCAGATTTCGGCGGGGAGTTCCCGTCCATGCGGACGGGCCGGCTCGGTGTCCTGGGTTCCAGGACACCGCAATCGCGACCGCTCGACACCGGAGCGGGCACGGGCCGAGCGGGCCTGCGCCTCGCGCTGCCCTTCGGCATCATGGGTCTCGCCGCCGTGGTCCTCGCCGTCGGCGTCATCACCGCCCTGACCAGCCGTCACGCCCTGTTCCCCGGCGGCCCGGTCGGCTGGGCGCTCGCCCTGCTCACCGGCATCATCGTCGGCCACCTCGTCGCCCTCGGACGCGACCGCTGGTGGGGCGGCACCGGATCGGGCGCCGCCCTCACCCTCGGCGTCCTCATCCTCTACGGATGGGTCCCCGCCGGGCTGGTCTCCCTCGCCGTGGTCTCCCTCGTCGGCGCCGCCCGCCGGCACCGCTGGCGCCAGGGCCTGCTGCACGGAGCCACCGACATCCTCGGCATCGGCGCCGGCGCCCTCGTCCTCGCCGCGTTCGGCGAGTCGCCCTCCGTCGAGAACCCGTGGCGGCCCACCGGCTGGGAGCTCGACGCGGTCCCCGAGGTCGTCCTCGTCGCCCTCGCCTACCTGCTCGTCACCCGCGTCCTGCTGTGGCTCGCCCTCGCCCCGACCGGCGGGGGACTGCCCACGGTCGCCCGAACCGCACTGCTGCGCCAGGCCCTGGTCGCCGTCGCACTCCTCGGCATCGCCCCGCTGATCTGCGTGGTCGCCGAATCGCAGCCGGTACTGCTGCCGCTGTTCGCCGTACCGCTGATCGCCCTGGACTCCACGCTGTGGATCGCCCGGGCCCGCGCCGAGGAGCAGCTGCGGGACCCGCTGACCGGACTGCCCAACCGGCAGTGGCTGCTGGAGCGGGCCTGGAGCGCGCTCGACCAGGCCGAACGGACGGGCACCCGCGCGGCGCTGGTGCTGATCGACCTGGACCGCTTCCGCGCGGTCAACGACACCCTCGGCCACCTCGCCGGCGACCGGCTGCTCCTGCAGATCGCGGACCGGCTGCGCCAGGCCCTGCCCCCGGACGCCGAGGCGGCCCGGCTCGGCGGCGACGAGTTCGCCGTCCTGCTGCCCGTCGCCGACTCCACCACCAGCGCCCAGCGGATCGCCCGCAACCTCGTCGCCGAACTCAGCTCCCCCCTCGACCTCGACGGCCTGACCCTGGTGCTGGAAGCCAGCGCCGGCCTCGCCGTCTTCCCCGACCACGCGCTCGACGCGGAGGGACTGCTGCGCCGCGCCGACGTCGCCATGTACCAGGCGAAGCGGGACCGGACCGGAGTCGAGGTCTACGAGTCCAAGCGCGACAGCAACACCCCCGACCGGCTCGGTCTGCTGGGCGACCTGCGCCGGGCGCTGGACGCGGGCGAGGTGGAACTGCACTACCAGCCGAAGGTCCGGTTCGACGGCAAGGTGGCCGGGCTGGAAGCGCTCGTGCGCTGGGTGCACCCCGAACGCGGCCGGGTCCCGCCGGACGAGTTCATCGCGATCGCGGAGACCTCCGGGCTGATGCCCCACCTGACCGAGTACGTACTGGAGACCGCGCTCGCGCAGGTCGCCCGGTGGCGGGCCCAGGGCCTCAAGGTCCCGGTCGCCGTCAACGTCTCGCCGCGCGACGTCCACACCCCCGGCTTCGCGGGCGCCGTGGCCGCGCGCCTCGCCCGGCACGGGGTCCCGGCGAGCGGGCTCCAGCTGGAGATAACGGAACACGTCCTGCTGGAGGACCCGCAGCGGGCCGCCGACACCATGGCCGGCCTGACCGGCCACGGCGTGAAGATGTCCCTCGACGACTTCGGCACGGGCTACTCCTCCCTCGTCCACCTGCGGCGGCTGCCGGTCAGCGAACTGAAGATCGACCGCTCGTTCGTGGCGCGGCTCGCGGTGGACGCCCAGGATGCGGAGATCGTCCGCTGCACGGTGGACCTCGCCCACTCCCTCGGCCTGCTCGTCGTCGCGGAGGGCGTCGAGGACGACGAGACGTGGGAACGACTGCGCGACCTGGGCTGCGACGCCGTCCAGGGCTGGCTGGTCGCCGCCGCGATGCCCCCGCAGGAGGCGACGGCCTGGCTGCTGGCCCGCGGAGAGCGCGGCTGGCGGCGGCCGGCGGACATCACGGCGGAGCTGGCGGCGGAGACCGCCGCCGCGGCGGCGTCCCAGACGCCGTGAGGTACGTGGAGGCACCGGCGCCGTACCGGCCCGCACCCGGGGACCCGCCGTCGGTCTTCCTCGCG
This sequence comes from Streptomyces sp. NPDC006450, assembly GCF_040612195.1. Lineage (NCBI taxonomy): Bacteria > Bacillati > Actinomycetota > Actinomycetes > Kitasatosporales > Streptomycetaceae > Streptomyces > Streptomyces sp. NPDC006450. The sequence goes on from NZ_JBEXPT010000017.1 coordinate 10,550, forward strand.
GGCGGCATCACGCACTGCCCGTCCTGGCAGCCGGAGGCGGCGCGGGAGCTGGCCGACTTCGTCGTGCTCAACCCGAGGCGGGCGGACTTCGACGTGTCCGACCCTTCGCAGACGGACGTCCAGATCGCCTGGGAGTACGCGCACCTGCTGCGGGCGGACCTGACGCTGTTCTGGTTTCCCGCGTGCGAGGCGTCCCTCACGGTCCAGCCGATCACCCTGTACGAACTCGGCGCGGCCGCCGCGACCCCGGGCCGCCGCCTGGTCGTCGGCGCCGACCCCGGATACCCGCGGCGGGCGGACATCGTCACGCAGCTCGCCCTCTCCAGGCCCGGCCTCCGGGTCCACCGCACCCTGCCCGAAACGGTGACTGCGGCCCGCACCCACCTGACCGCCCCGGCCTGACACCTGCCCTGCGGGGCCGCCCCCTGCCCGCCCCTCCACCGTCCCCGGGCGCTGTCCGGACCCGGTCCTCACACGCCGGACGGGCTGAGATCGTCGCTGCGCGGCATCATCCGGCCTCGCCGGCGTGTGAGGCGCGGGGTCCGGGGCGGAACCGCGGGCAACGGGCGAAGGGCGGGTCGGGGACTTCGCCCCGCGCAGCGGGAAACGGCCCGTGCGGGGGGCTTCGTACCGCCCCGGGGGGAAACCGGGGCGCCGGGCGGGGGCGGGGCCCCATAGGATTGGGGCCGAAACCTACACACCCGAACCCCCAGAGGATCGCTGCATGCCTGGCATCACGCGCGAGGAGGTCGCCCACCTCGCTCGGCTGGCACGTCTGGAGCTGAAGAGCGAAGAGCTCGACCACTTCGCTGGACAGCTCGACGACATCATCGGCGCGGTCGCCCGCGTTTCCGAGGTCGCCGACCAAGACGTCCCGCCGACCTCCCACCCGCTGCCGCTGACGAACGTCATGCGCGCGGACGAGGTCCGTCCGTCGCTCACCCCCGAGCAGGCGCTTTCCGGCGCTCCCGCCCAGGAGCAGCAGCGTTTCAAGGTGCCGCAGATCCTGGGGGAGGACTAATCACCATGGCTGACATCAACATCATCAAGCTCACGGCCGCCCGGACCGCCGAGAAGATCGCCTCCGGCGAGCTCACGGCCGTCGAGGTCACCGAGGCCCACCTGGCCCGCATCGAGGCGACCGACGAGAAGGTCCACGCCTTCCTGCACGTCGACCGCGAGGGCGCGCTGGCCCAGGCGGCCGCCGTCGACGCCAAGCGCGAGCGCGGCGAGGAGCTCGGCCCGCTGGCCGGCGTACCGCTCGCCCTCAAGGACATCTTCACCACCGTCGGGATCCCCACCACCGTCGGATCGAAGATCCTCGAAGGCTGGATCCCGCCGTACGACGCCACCCTGACGCGCAAGCTGAAGGAAGCCGACGTCGTCATCCTCGGCAAGACCAACATGGACGAGTTCGCCATGGGGTCCTCCACCGAGAACAGCGCCTACGGGCCCACCGGCAACCCCTGGGACCTCACCCGGGTCCCCGGCGGCTCCGGCGGCGGCTCCGCGGCCGCGCTGGCCGCCTTCCAGGCGCCGCTGGCCATCGGCACGGACACCGGCGGTTCCATCCGCCAGCCCGCCGCCCTCACCGGCACCGTCGGCGTGAAGCCCACGTACGGCGGCGTCTCCCGCTACGGCATGGTGGCCTTCTCCTCCTCCCTCGACCAGGGCGGCCCCTGCGCCCGTACGGTCCTGGACGCGGCCCTCCTCCACGAGGTGATCGCCGGGCACGACCCGATGGACTCCACCTCCATCGACGCCCCGGTCCCGCCGGTCGTCGAGGCGGCCCGCAACGGCTCCGTCGCCGGCATGCGCGTCGGCGTCGTCAAGCAGTTCGCCGGCGAGGGCTACCAGGCCGGCGTCGTCCAGCGCTTCAACGAGTCCGTCGCCGTCCTCAAGGAGCTCGGCGCCGAGATCGTCGAGCTGGACTGCCCGTCCTTCGACCTCGCGATGGCCGCGTACTACCTGATCGCGCCGTCCGAGTGCTCCTCGAACCTGGCCCGCTTCGACGCCATGCGCTACGGCCTGCGCGTCGGCGACGACGGCACCAAGTCCGCCGAGGACGTCACCGCGCTGACCCGCGAAGCCGGTTTCGGCGACGAGGTCAAGCGCCGCATCATCCTCGGTACCTACGCGCTCAGCTCCGGCTACTACGACGCGTACTACGGGTCCGCCCAGAAGGTCCGCACGCTCATCACGCGGGACTTCGAGAAGGCCTTCGAGCAGGTCGACGTGATCGTCTCCCCGACCACGCCCACCACCGCCTTCGCGATCGGTGAGCGCACCGACGACCCGCTGGCGATGTACCTCGCGGACCTGTGCACCATCCCGACCAACCTGGCCGGCAACTCCGCCATGTCGCTGCCCTGCGGCCTGGCCCCGGAGGACGGTCTCCCGGTCGGACTCCAGATCATCGCCCCGGCGATGAAGGACGACCGCCTGTACAAGGTGGGTGCCGCAGTCGAGGCCGCCTTCGTCGAGCGCTGGGGCCACCCGCTGCTTGAGGAGGCTCCGTCGCTGTGAGTTCCAATACGAGTGCGCTGTCCAAGGCCAAGGGCTTCAGGAAGTCCAAGTCCGGTACGTACCTGTCGATCGGCACCACCGCCTTCGGTGCCCTCAGCGTCGTCAAGCAGGCCAGGAAGGCCCGCACCGAGCACGACACGCTGAAGCTGATCGACGCCGTCGTGTCCGCCGCCGCCATCGTCACCGGCCTCGCGATCCTGTACCGCGAACTGAAGCGTCTCGGCGACGACGACGTCCTGCTGGGCTGAGAGGGAATTTCCACTGTGACTGTCACCGAACTGCTGTCGTACGAGGACGCCCTCGCGTCGTACGACCCCGTCATGGGCCTCGAGGTCCATGTCGAGCTCGGCACGAAGACCAAGATGTTCTGCGGCTGCTCGACCGAGCTGGGCGCCGAGCCCAACTCGCAGACCTGCCCGGTCTGCCTCGGCCTGCCCGGCGCGCTGCCGGTCGTCAACGAGATCGGCATCGAGTCCGCCATCAAGATCGGTCTCGCGCTGAACTGCGAGATCGCCGAGTGGTGCCGCTTCGCCCGGAAGAACTACTTCTACCCGGACATGCCGAAGAACTTCCAGACCTCCCAGTACGACGAGCCGATCGCCTTCAACGGCTTCCTCGACGTGCAGCTGGAGGACGGCGAGATCTTCCGCGTGGAGATCGAGCGCGCCCACATGGAGGAGGACACCGGCAAGTCGCTGCACGTCGGCGGCGCCACCGGCCGCATCCACGGCGCGTCCCACTCGCTGCTCGACTACAACCGCGCCGGCATCCCCCTCATCGAGATCGTCACCAAGCCGATCGAGGGAGCCGGCGAGCGCGCCCCCGAGGTGGCCAAGGCGTACGTCGCCGAACTGCGCGAGGTCATCAAGGCGCTCGGCGTCTCCGAGGCCCGCATGGACAAGGGCCAGATGCGCTGCGACGTCAACCTGTCGCTGCGCCCCACCCCCGAGTCCGAGTTCGGCACCCGCAGCGAGACGAAGAACGTCAACTCGCTGCGCTCCGTCGAGCGCGCGGCCCGCTTCGAGATCCAGCGCCACGCGGCGGTGCTCTCCTCCGGCGGCTCGATCGTGCAGGAGACCCGGCACTTCCACGAGGAGGACGGCTCCACCACGGCCGGCCGCATCAAGGACAACGCCGAGGACTACCGGTACTTCCCGGAGCCCGACCTGGTCCCGATCGCCCCGGCCCGCGACTGGGTCGAGGAGCTGCGCTCCGGCCTGCCGGAGATGCCGCGCGTGCGTCGCAACCGCCTCCTCCAGGAGTGGGGCGTCACCGAGCACGACATGCAGTCGATCCTCAACGCGGGCGCGGTGGACTCCATCGTCGCCACCATCGAGGCCGGCGCCGACTCCACGGCCGCCCGCAAGTGGTGGATGGGCGAGCTGGCGCGCAACGCCAACGAGCAGGGCGTCGTCGTCGACGAGCTGCCCATCACCCCCGTCCAGGTCGCGCGCGTCGCGGCCCTGGTGGCGGCCGGTGAGCTCAACGACAAGCTGGCCCGCCAGGTCCTCGAAGGCGTCCTCGCCGGGGAGGGCACCCCGGACGAGGTCGTCGAGAAGCGCGGCCTGAAGGTCGTCTCGGACGAGGGCGCGCTCGGCGCGGCCGTGGACGAGGCCATCGCGGGCAACGCGGGCATCGCCGACAAGATCCGCGGCGGCAAGATCGCCGCCGTCGGCGCACTGGTCGGAGCGGTCATGAAGACCACCCGCGGCCAGGCCGACGCGGCGCGCGTCAAGGAGCTCATCCTGGAGCGCCTGGGCGTCTCCGAGTAGTCCTGGGCGGCTCCGAGTAGTCACGCGCGCAGATGGCGCCGAAGGCGGCCCCGCACCGGAGAACCGGTGCGGGGCCGCCTTCGTGCGAGCCTGCCGGGGCTACCGCTTGAGCTGGGGAGCGGCGATGACGGCGTTGCCGGTGTCCTTGCAGCCGGTCTCCACCTTCAGCCGCAGGCGCAGGGCCCCCTTGATGTCCAAGGACTTGGTGACCGGCTTGCCCAGGTGGACCACCTCCGAGAAGAGCGCGGGCTGGTCGTCCACGGAGATGGTGACCCGGGCCTGTTCCATGGTCGAGCCGTCGTCGATGCCCGCAGTGAACTCCAGCGTGGACCAGGCGCGGTTCACGTCGTACTCGATCGTCGCACCGTAGTAGCAGCTGCCGATCAGGGCGGCCCCGTACTCCCTCGTGTTCAACTTGGCCGACCCGACATCGAAGTTCTCCACGTCTCCGACCGACGACAGCAGTGTCAGGTCGGCGACGTTGTTGTCCTTCGGCGCTCCCGGAGCCGAGGGGCTGGCCGAGCCCGACGGAGTGGCGGAGTCCGCGGGAGGGGAATCAGCGGCGGTGGGATCCGCGGAACCGGACGGCGTCACGGAAGGGGACAAGGCCGCCTTGTCCCCGCCGGACGCCGTGTTCGAGCCGTCCGCGTCCTCCTTGTCCCCGAGCAGCCTGACGCCGACCACCGCGCCGGCCGCCACCACCAGCACCGCGAGCACCGCCCCGAGGAGCAGCCCGGTCCGCCGCTTCTTGCGCGGGGGCGGTGTGGGCGCCGCTTCCGTGGCGGACACGGCCACGGGCGCCGGGCCGTACCCCGGCGGCACGCTCGCCTGGACCGGTGGCGGGGTGTACACCGGCTGGGTTGGCGGTGGGGTGTACACCGGCTGGGTTGGCGGTGGGGTGTACACCGGCTGCGCCGGGGGACTCGCCGGGGAGTCCGCCGGGACGGCCGGGGCCGCCACCGGGGCGGTCGGCGGCCGGGCCGGCTGCTGGGGCGGGGCGACCGGCTTCGGCGGGGCCGCCGCCGGAACCGGGGGAGCGGCCGGTAGCGGCACCGCATCCTCGACCACCCGCTGGGAGGTGGACGTGGTCGTGGACACCACCGCGCGGCGGATGTCCTTCATCCAGCCCGCCAGGTTCAACGGACGCTTCAGCGGGTCGGCGGCGTAGATGGAGGCGATCCGCGCCCGCTGTTCCGCGTCCAGTACGGCGAACTGCGGGAGCCGTACGAGAGCCTCCGCCAGCAGTTCGGGCGTCGAGGGCGGGGACTCCCCGCTCAGCAGGAAGTACGCGATGGCCCCGAAGGCGTACCGGTCCGCGCCCGGGGTCCGCTTCCCCTCGAACACCTCCGGCGCCGCGTAGCCCTGGGTGAACCACACCTCCGCCGTCTGGTGGTCCGCGGTCAGCTTGCTGAGGCCGAAGTCCACCAGGGTGGCCTGCCCGTGCGCGTCGACCATGACATTGCCGGGAGACAGGTCACCGTGGATCACCTGACGCCCGGAGGGGGTGGCCTTCCCCGAGTGCAGCCAGTCCAGTACGTCGGCCAACTGTTCGAGCGTGCGCATCACTTCGCGGCGCTCGGCGGGCGTGGCGAGGGTCCGTTCGGCCCGCCAGTCCCGCAGGTCGAGTCCGTCGACGTGGTTCATGACCAGGACCAGGGCCCGCCCGGTCAGCGTCGAGGACTCCCCGGGCCGGTGGATCGGCGGCCCCTCGAAGTGCTCCCGTACGCCCACGACACCGGGGCGGTGGACGAAGCGCAGCAGTTCCGCCTGCTCGTTCCACTTCTGGCTGATGCGGTCGAAAACGTCCGGGGTGATCGTGGTCTTGGAGTCGAGCACCTTCACGACGACGGGCTCGGATCCTCCCGCGAGCTCGATCTCCGCGAGATAGAGCACGGCCTCCCCGCCGCGACCGATGGACCGGAGCAAGCGGTAGCGGTCCGCTGCCGCGTCCGGCCCGATGTGGAGATTCTGGCTGGTCAATTTCCCCCCAGCGAAGGTTATTTGAGTGGGGATCAGCTTCCCGGCGCAAGAGGGTGGTGGTCAAGCTGGGGCTGCGGGGGGAAGTCCTGCAGCGATCGCTGTTTTGGGACTGGGCAGGGTTCTTTGCGGAGTCGGACCGGTCCTCGACGCCCTGGCCGCCGGGCGCAGCGTCGTCGGCGACGCCGTCGGCGTCGTCGGCGTCGACTGCCCGGGAACGGGGGCCACCCGGTGCCCGCGACCGCTCGCACTGGGCGAGCTCGCCGATTAGTCGGCTGTCGCTGCTGCCGTCGCTGCCGTCGCCGCTGCTGACGACGCCGTCGCCGCCGCCGACGGATCGAGGGTGAGGGGCGGGGTGACGGGGTGGAGGGCGGGGTGGAGTGACGCGGCGGGGTCGGGGGTCGGGTCCGCCTCAGGCGCCCGTGGCGCCGTCGACGGCCTCGCGGAGGAAGTCGGCGTGGCCGTTGTGGCGGGCGTACTCGTGGATCATGTGCAGCATGAGCAGGCGCAGCGAGGCGTCCTCCTCCCACTTCTCGACGCGCACCGTCACATCCAGGGACTCGGCGGCCGCCTCCACCGCGCGGGCGTGGTCGACCTCCGCCCGCCAGGCCGCGAAGGCCTCGGCGCGGGTCGAGCCGGAGGCGTCGTAGGCGGCCTGGAAGTCGTGGGTGTCCGACCACAGATGGGGGACCTCGGCCCCGCCGAAGGTACGCCGGAACCAGTGCCGCTCCACCTCCGCCATGTGCCGGACCAACCCGAGCAGGGACAGCGTGGAGGGCGGGGACGCCTGCCGGCGCAGTTCCTCGTCGGTGAGGCCCTCGCACTTCCAGGCGAGGGTGGCCCGGTGGAAGTCGAGGTACGCGCGGAGGGTCTCGCGCTCGCCCCCGGCGAGGGGAGGGGCGACACGGTGAGCGGATTCTGTTGCTGCCATGGCTGAGATCTTGCCCCGTCGGTCCCGGGCGGCGGAAGGCGTTCGCGCCGTCCTGCTCATCGGGGGTGGTGGTGTGCGGGGTCGGGGGTGGGTGGGTGCTGCGGGCGGGTCGGTGGCTGCGTGGGTGCCGGGCGGCGTCCCGGCAGTCGAGCGTCCTTCCGTGGTGGGACGGTCCGTCAAGGGCGCTCCCTGCGGTCGCGTCGCTTCGCGATGGCCTTCGGCCACCCTTGACGGACCGTCCCACCACGGAAAAACACAAGACTTCCGGGATCCCCCCCCGGGGAATGGCCGGGGGGAGGAGTGGGGAGGAGCGGCCCGGTCGGTCACGTGCGAGCGGCTTCCCGCCGGTGGTCATCCGTACCCGGCCCCGGCAGGACCGTGACCTCGGCCGGTACGGACGCGCGGGGCGGTCAGAGCATCCAGGGCCGGGTGTCTGGACACCCTTCCCGTGACCGTCGACCGCCACCACGAGCGCAAGGGGGACGGGAAGCACCTCAGGGTCGGTGGGCGCGACAGATCGCTACACAGTCCCGCTCGGCTCAGCGACTGCGGACCGGCCGCGGCTGGGCATAGGCCGCACGCGGCCAGTTCCCCTCCCACTCGGCTCAGCGACTGCGGATCGGCCGTGGCTTGATTTAGATGGCTGGATTTATATGCCCAAAGGGGCATGAAGGCCGCCGGATGTGCGTCTTGGGCTGTGGACGGGTTTTGACGTTGAGGAATGTTTAGGTAAGCCTTACCTCGCCCAAGTCGCGTTCGCGGCCGCCTTGCCCTCGGAGCTCACCCCCATGTCGTCCCCTGCCGCTGATCTGTCTGCTCGTCCTGTCCGCCTGTACGACTCTTGGTGGACGGTCGTGGCCGCAGGGCTCGGGGCGATGATCGTTCTGACGATCGGGCTGTGGATCTCCGTTCACATGAAGACCGACCCGGCCCTGCACACGGCTGCGCTCTTCGCCCACCTGGCCTCGCTCGTCGTCGGCTTCGGCGCGGTTCTGTCCGCTGACTACTACGGTCTGCTGTGGGCCATGGGGCGTTGCCCGCTCGCCGAGGTGGTCAGTGCGACCTCCCGGCTTCACGTACCGATCTGGGCGGGACTTGGTGGTCTCGTCGTGAGCGGGATGATGCTGGAACCCGATCTCAACTCGTCCCTCACCCTCGCCAAGCTCGGGCTCGTCGTCCTCCTGACCCTCAACGGTCTTCAGGCCGGCCTCCTCGGCCACCGCCTCGCTGCCGCGTCCGAGGCCACCCCCCGCCTCCTGCTCTGGGGCGGCGCCACCGCGGTCATCTCGCAGCTCTGCTGGTGGGGTGCGGTAACCATCGGCTTCCTCAACACCAATTCCTGACCCCCGCCCCGTACCCAGCTCCCACCGTGCGGGAGCGTCCGTCCCACCTTCTCTGTTGCCGAGGTGGGAGCCGGTCGGTCGATCCCTCTGCCAGGTCGTGAGGACGGAGAAGCCGTCCGCAGATCCGCCACCACCCCACATCACGGAAGACACCCTCATGACCGCCACCTACATCAAGCCACGGCCGGTCCGCAGTCGCTGAGCCGAGTGGGAGGGGAACTGGCCGTGTGCGGCCTATGCCCAGCCGCGGCCGGTCCGCAGTCGCTGAGCCGAGTGGGACTGTGTAGCGATCGGTCGCGCCCCCCGACCCTGAGGTGCTTCCCGTCCCCCTTGCGCTCGTGGTGGCGGTCGACGGTCACGGGAAGGGTGCCCAGACGCCCGGCCCTGGATGCTCTGACCGCCCCGCGCGTCCGTACCGGCCGAGGTCACGGTCCTGCCGGGGCCGGGTACGGATGCCCTCTGGCCGGAGAAGGCCTGGGCATCTCAGACGGGGCCGCTCCTCCCCACTCGTCCCTCCCGGCCGTTCCCCGGGGGGATCCCGGAAGTCTTGTGGCGTTTCGGTGTGGGCCGGTCGGTCAAGGGTGGCCGAAGGCCATCGCGTAGCGACGCGACCAAAGGGAGCGCCCTTGAGGGACCGGCCCACACCGAAAGGACACTGGACTGCCGGGACGCCCCCCGAAACCCCACGCAGCCAAGGACCGGCCCGCAGCCCAACCCACCCGACCCCCGCCAACATCCCGGTACCCCGCTGCCGCTACCCCCCTACCCCTCCCACACCCAAGGCACGGTGACCCCCACCACATCGAAGCCCAGCCGTTCCAGGATCGGGCGGCTGTCCTCCGACGCGTCGACCTGGAGGTAGCGGATGCCCCGGGCCGCCGCCACGCGGGCGCGGTGGGCTACCAGGAGGCGGTAGATGCCCTGGCCCCGCCATTCCGGGACCGTGCCACCGCCCCACAGGCCCGCGAAGGGGCTCCCCGGGCGCATCTCCATCCGGGCCGCGCTCACCGGGGTGTCGCCCGCCATCGCGACGACGGCTTCGATCGTGTCCGGCTCGTCCCGCAGCAGGTTGAGCATCAGATCCTTGATGCGGGGGAGATCCGCGCCGAAGGCGCGGCGGTGGGCCTCCATCATCAGGTCCACGCCCGCCTCATCGGTCACCACCCGCAGGGTGATGCCCTCCGGCGGTTCCACCGACAGGGTGGCGAGGTTCTCCACCCGTCCCACCAGCAGTGTTTCCGCGGGCTCCGCCACGAAGCCGGCCGCGCGCAGCCGGTCCCCGAGGTCGGCGGGGCGGTCGTGGCCGTACAGCTTCCACTCGAACTCCGCCGATGGGATCTCGCCCCGATCCGCCAGCTCCGTGAAGAACGCCACCTGCTCCGCGATCACCGCATCCGCCGTGTGCTCGTCGAGGTCCGACCAGAGCACCGTGTTCCCTCCGGTGCCGGGCACGATCTGCCGTACGACCGCGCCTGTTCGTTCCACGCGCGCGTCGCTGGTGTCGGGCAGCGCATCCCGTCGCATCACGGAGTCGAACTCGGCGCGCACCTTCAGCAGGTCATCCGTATCCATGGTCATCCGGCCAGCTCACCAGCCGCCGACGTGTCCGACAACTGCATTAACCTCACCCCGTGACCGACCCGACCTACCCCACTCACCTCACCCACCCCACCCACCTCACCCACCTCACCCACCTCACCCACCTCACCCCCACCGCCCACCCCTCCCTCTACACCGGCAAGGCCGCCCCCGACGCCGCCGTCGACCGGGGCTGGCTGCTGGGGCACTTCAAGGAGCCTGGCGATCCCCGCCACAGCGAGGACGTGGAGATCAAGTGGGGTGTCCACCCCAAGGGTGAAGCGCGGGCGCAGTGGGTGCGCGGAGAGTCCCGTACGGCCTTGCAGGTGCTGGTCAGCGGCCGGTTCCGGCTGGAGTTCCCCGGCCGGAGCGTCGTACTGGCCGAGCAAGGGGACTACGTCGTGTGGGGGCGCGGAGTCGACCACTCCTGGTACGCGGAGGAGGACTCGGTGGTGCTCACCGTCCGCTGGCCCTCACTGCCGGGCTACCGCGCCGAAGAGGAGCCCGGCGAAACGACAGCCGGCGAGCCCGCAAGCGAGCCCCGCAGCCGACCCGATAGTCAGCCCGGCAACGATCCCGGCGACCAGCCCGACGACCAGTCCGGCCGGACCTCCGTTCCGAAGCCCGTGTGACCATGGTCCCGCACCTGCCCGAACACCTGTGACGCTGCCCACGAAGGCCGCCAACGATCACGCGACGCTGCGATCGTTGAGGGTAGGCCAACCACACGCGCCACAACCGCACGCGCCACAACCGCACGCACCAAAATTGCAGACGCTCAACGCTCAAGCCCAGCGTTCAGTTTTCAGTGTTCACGCGTTCTTTCCGACGGGCCGTTCCCCGGTAAAGATCCGAACCACCAGGGAGCCCGTCCGTTGTCAGCCCTCGCACGCTGGTGCATGCGGCACCGACTCGTTGCTGTCCTGCTCTGGCTCCTCGCCTTCGGCGGGACCGCCGCTGCCGCGGTCGGCGCCGGGACGGCGTTCTCCAACGACTACGAGGTGCCCGGCACCGAGTCCGCCAAGGCGCACGCCCTGCTGCGGGAAGGCTTCCACGGGCAGGGCGGCGATACCGACACCATCGTGTGGCGGGCCCCGGCCGGACAGAGCGTGCGGACGCCGGCCGTGCAGGAGCGCATGACGCGGGCCCTCGACTCCATAGCCGACCTGCCCGGTGTCGGATCGGTTGCCGGCCCCTACGGTCCCGAACCCGACAGCGGGGCCCGGATCAGCCCCGACGGGCGTACCGCCTACGCCGTGGTCACCTTCGACCGGCAGGCCGACTCGGTGCCGAAGGGCGAGGCTCAGGCCGTCGTCGACGCCGCGCGGAACCCGGCGACCCAGGCCGACGGCCTGCAGGTCGAGCTCGGCGGCCGGGCCATCGGCCTCACCGAAGCCCCCACCGCGCACCTCGCCGAGGTCATCGGTGTGGCCATCGCCGCGGTGGTGCTGTTCCTGGCCTTCGGATCGCTGGCCGCCAGCCTGCTGCCCCTCGCGACCGCCCTGGTCAGCGTGGGCACCGCCTATTTCGGCATCACGCTGCTCGGCCACGCGATGCCGGTCGCCGACTTCGCTCCGATGCTCGGCACCCTCGTGGGCCTCGGGGTCGGCATCGACTACGCGCTCTTCATCGTCACCCGCCACCGCAAGGGCCTCAAACGCGGACTCCCGGTCGCTGAAGCCGCCGAGAGCGCCGTCGCCACCACCGGCCGGGCCGTGGTCTTCGCCGGGGCCACCGTCTGCATCGCGCTGCTCGGCATGCTGGTGCTCCGGCTGAACTTCCTCAACGGCGTCGCCATCGCCGCCTCCCTCACCGTGGTCCTGACCGTCGCCGCCTCGGTCACCCTGCTGCCCGCGCTCCTGTCGTACATCGGCATGCGCGCGCTGTCCCGCCGCGAGCGCCGCAAGCTCGCCGCCGAGGGGCCGCAGCCCGACGCGGTCACCGGCTTCGCCGCCCGCTGGTCGGCCTTCGTCGAGCGCCATCCGAAGCTGCTCGGCCTGGTCGCGACGGCGGTCATGATGGTGCTGGCACTGCCTACGCTCTCCCTCCATCTCGGTACTTCCGACCAGGGCAACAACCCGGCCGCGTCCACCACCCGCAAGGCCTACGACCTGCTCGCGGAGGGCTTCGGCCCGGGGATGAACGGCCCGCTGACCGTGGTCGCCCGCCTCGGCGGGGCCGGCGACCGGGTCGCCGTGGACGCGCTGGCCGAGTCGCTCCGTACGACCCGGGGCGTGGCGGCGGCCGGACCGGCGGTCTTCAACCGGAGCGGCGACACCGCCGTCGTCACCGTCGTACCGGACTCCTCTCCGCAGTCCCGGGCCACGAGCGAGCTCGTCGACAGGCTGCGCGAGGACGTCATCCCCCGCGCCGGCCACGAGAACTCCATGCAGGTGCACGTCGGTGGCGTGACCGCCGGGTACGACGACTTCGCCGAGGTCATCGTCGGCAAACTGCCGCTCTTCGTCGGGGTGGTCATCGCGCTCGGGTGCGTGCTCCTGCTGCTGGCCTTCCGCTCCATCGGCATCCCGCTCAAGGCGGCCGCCATGAACGTCGCCGCCGTCGCCTCCTCCTTCGGAGTCGTCGTCGCGATCTTCCAGTGGGGCTGGGGAAGCGAAACGCTGGGGCTGGGCAGCGCGGGGCCCATCGAGCCCTTCCTGCCGGTGATCATGGTCTCGGTGCTCTTCGGGCTGTCCATGGACTACCAGGTCTTCCTCGTCAGCCGGATGTACGAGGAATGGCTGGAGACGGGGGACAACCAGCGGGCGGTGCGCGTCGGCCTCGCCGAGACCAGCCGGGTGATCAACTCGGCGGCCGTCATCATGATCTCCGTCTTCCTGGCCTTCGTACTCAGCGGCGACCGGATCATCGCCATGTTCGGCATCGCGCTCGCCGCGGCCGTCGCCCTCGACGCATTCGTCCTGCGGACGTTGCTCGTCCCGGCTCTGATGCACCTGCTCGGCGGAGCCAACTGGTGGCTGCCGGCCTGGCTGGACCGCCGGCTCCCGAAGATCAGCATTGAGCCCCCCGAGCGCCGTCCGCATGCGAAACTTCCCCTGCAGCGGCCCGGCGCGGACCCCGTCACGAGCGAGGACGCGGCCGAGCCCGCGACCAGCTCCCGGTGATCCGGCCACCCGCCGCTCGATAGCCAAGGAAGACCGCGCATGTTCTCGATAGACCTCGCCGACGACGCCCAGCTGTTCCCGCTGGAAGCACGGCACGCGGAGGAGTTCTTCGCCCACATCGAACGCGGACGCGAGTTCATCGGCCAGTACGTCGGCTTCCCGGACCGCTCCGTGGACCTGGAGTCTGCCCGTGGCCTGCTCGCCAAGTACGCGGTGAAGGCGGGGGAGGACGGCGCACGGTTCTTCGGGATCCGGCTCGACGGCACCCTCGTGGGCGGGGTGCTCTTCCCGGCGTTCGACGCGGGGACGGGCAACTGCGAGATCGGCTGCTGGCTGGAGCCCGAGGCGGCCGGCCGCGGTCTGGTGACGAAGGCCTGCCGCGTCCTGATCGACTACGCCTTCGGCGAGCGCGGCATGCACCGCGTCGAATGGCACGCCGCCTCCGGCAACAAGAAGAGCCTCGCCGTGGCCGAGCGCCTCGGCATGACCCGTGAAGGCGTCCTGCGCCAGAACCACCTGCACCGGGGCGTCCGCCAGGACACCGAGATCTGGGCGCTGCTCGCCCACGAGTGGTCCGCGGCCCGCCCCGCGTAACCGCCCCCCGCGCCCGCCCGCCCCCACCTCGCCCCGGTTCTCCCCGGGGACCGGGGCGGGGCGCTGCACGCTGCCCGGCCGGATTCTCAGGAACCTCTCAGAAAAGCCGCCTACGGTGCCCCGCATGGACACCACCAAGACCCCCGCCCCGACCGCTCCCGAGGCGGACTCCCCGGCCGACCTGAAGAAGGCCGCCACCGACGAGACGACCGCCCCGGCCGCCGCGGACACCGCCGCCACCGAGGAGGTCACGGGCGAGGAGCTCGCCACCGACCTCGACGACGAGTTCGACGAGCTCGACGCCGCGGCCGACGAGAAGCAGAGCAGTGGTGTCGCCTCCGGAGCCTCCGCGATCGTCGCCGCCGGTCTCGGCCTGATCGCCCTCAGCGGCAGCTGGACCTCCCGCGTCATAGGCGAGCGCGAGACCCTCAAGGGCCAGATCAGCTCGGCCACCGCCACCACCACCGAGGACAAGATCGAGGCGCTGTACGGCAACGCCTGGCAGATGACCGCCCTGGTCAACGGTGTCCTGTCGACGATCGCGCTGCTCCTCGCCGTCTTCGTGCTGGCCCGCCCGGCCTTCGGCGCCCCCGGCCGCACCCTCCCCGCCTGGGTCCGCTCCGTGTCCTGGGCCGCCGTCGTCGTCGCCGCCATCGGCGTGCTCGCCTTCGCGTTCATGTATCTCCTCGCCCTCCCGGCGGCCCCCGCCGCCTAGGCCGTTCGCCCCTGTGCGGCGGCCCGCCTAGGTACTGCCTTAGGCCACCTCAGGGACCCCGGGTCCCGGCCTAAGGCCCCCGGCCCGCGCAGATGCGGCATGCTCCCGATGTGCCGGCACCCCCTGGGGCGCGAATCTTGGATCACACCGAACGAGGTGTCCGAGAAACGCGAACCAGGGAGCACGAGATGTTCGAGTACGAGATCGCCACCGCCCGCCGCGACGACCTCATCCGCGAGGCCGACGCCCACCGCCTGGCCCAGGAAGCGAAGAAGGCCCGCCGCCTCTTCTCCCGGAGCCAGGAACCGGAGGGGTCGGTGAGAGGGCAGCGCGGCCGGTTCACCCGCGCCGCGTAACCCGCGTCGCGAGACCGTGCGAACCGGCACGTGATGAGAGGCGCACCGATATCCAGTGCCGACGGGCAGGGCCTCTGTGCGATGCTCGGCGGCGTGGAGACCAGATCTGTCAGCCCGGTGTTCGTCGGCCGAGCCGACGAACTGGCCGTACTCACCGACGCCCTGACGCGCGCCGCCGGCCAGGAGCCGCAGGCACTGCTCATAGGCGGCGAGGCAGGAGTCGGAAAGACCCGCCTCACCGAGGAGTTCCTCTGCGAGGCCGACCGCCGCGGCGCGGTCGTCGCCGTCGGAGGCTGTGTGGAGATCGGGGCGGAGGGACTTCCCTTCGCCCCGTTTTCGACGGCGCTGCGCACCCTGCACCGCCTGCTCCCCGACGAACTGGCCGCAGCCGCCGTCGGCCAGGAGGACGAACTCGCGCGCATCCTCCCCGAACTCGGCGAGACCCCGCGGGGCCCGCACGACGAGGAGAGCACCGCCCGGCTCTTCGAGCTGACGGCCCGGATGCTGGAACGGCTCGCCGCCGACCGCACCGTCGTCCTCGTCCTGGAAGACCTGCACTGGGCGGACACCTCCACCCGGCACCTGCTCTCCTACCTCTTCCGCGCGCTCGGCAGCGGCCGGCTCGTCGTGGTCGCCACCTACCGCGCCGACGACGTCCACCGCCGCCACCCGCTGCGCCCGCTCCTCGCGGAGCTCGACCGGCTGCGCACCGTCCAGCGCATCGAGCTGTCCCGCTTCAACCGGGCCGAAGTACGCCGCCAGCTCGCCGGGATCCTCGCCTCGCAGCCCGACGAGGAGTTCGTCGCATCGGTCTTCGACCGCTCCGACGGCAACGCCTTCTTCGTCGAGGAACTCGTCGCCTCCCGCGCCAGCGGCTGCCTCACCGGCCTCACCGAATCCCTGCGCGACCTGCTCCTGGTCCGCGTCGAAGTCCTCCCGGACGCCGCCCAGCGCGTCGTGCGCATCGTCGCCGAAGGCGGCTCCACGGTGGAGTACGCCCTGCTGCGCGCCGTCACCCGGCTCACCGAGGACGAACTGATCGAGGCCCTGCGCGCGGCCGTCGGCGCCAACATCCTCCTCGCCACCTCCGACGGCGACGGCTACCGCTTCCGCCACTCCCTGGTCCGCGAGGCCGTCTCCGACGACCTGCTCCCCGGCGAACGCGCCCGCGTCAACCGCCGCTACGCCGAGGAGCTCGAAGAGGACGACTCGCTGATCCGCGCGGAGGAGCGGATCATCCGCCTCGCCACCTACTGGTACTACGCCAACGACGCGGTCAAGGCCCTGCCCGCCGTCCTCGCGGCCTCGGTGGCCGCCCGGCGCCGGCACGCCTACTCCGAGCAGCTGCGCCTGCTGGAGCGGGCCATGGACCTGTGGGAGGCCGTACCGGAGGAGGTGCGCGGCGAACTGCGCCCGGCGGACTACACCGAGGTCTACCCGCCCTGCGGCTGCGACCCGGCGACCACCCCGCTGCAACGCCTCGACCTGCTGGCCGAAGCCACCGTCGCGGCCCGCTTCGGCGGCGAGCGCGAACGCGCGCTGAAGCTGACCAAGACGGCCCTGCGGCTGCTGGAGGACGGCCACGACCCGCTGCGCGCCGCCTGGTTCTGGACCGAGCGCTCCCGGATGATCGCCAGCCTCGCCCGCGGCGACGGCTGGGAGGAGCTCGCCAGGGCGCAGGAGCTCGTCCGCGGGCTGCCCCCGTCCCAGGTGCACGCCGACGTCCTGGTCCGGGCCGCGAGCTGGGGCATGCTCCACAAGCCGGGGCCCGACAACCTCGTCGCCGCCGAACGCGCCGTGGAGTACGCGCGGATGGTCGGCGCCGAGGACACCGAGCTCAACGCCCGGATCACCGTCGGCAGTCTGCTCGTCGACTCGGGGGAACCCGAACGCGGCCTCGCCGAGATGTACGCGGTCAAGGACCGGGCCGCCGAACTCGGACTCGGCATGCTGGTGGGACGTGCGCATGTGAACCTCACCTCGCATCTGGAAAGCCTGGGCCGGTCCCGCGAAGCCGTGGAACTGGCCGAGCAGGGTGCCGAACTGGTCAAGAACTCCCATCTGATGGACTCCGAGGCCTATATCCGCGGGAACCTGGCGGAGAGCCTGTACAGCCTCGGCCGGTGGGAGGAGGCCGCGACGCAGGCCCGGCGCACCCTGACCCTCGTCAGCAGCGCCGCCCCGCGCGCCGCCGCCGTCGTACGGCTGGCCTACCTGGCCCTGGCGCGCGGTGAACTCGCCGAGGCAGCAGGCCAGCTCACCGCCGCCCGCGCCCACTTCGGGTCCCACGACGGCCAGCCCCAGCACCGCATCCCGCTGTTCCGCCTCGCGATCGGCGTGGCGGCGGGGGAGGGCCGGATAGCCGACGTCCGCCGCGAGGTGGCCGCCGTCATCGACCACGGCTTCCCCCTCGGCAACCACCGCTACGCCTGGCCGCTGCTGCTCGCCGCCGCCTCGGCCGAAGCCGAGGCCCGGGGCCTGCCGGCCGCGGAGGCCGGCCGCGAGGAGGCACTGACGGTGCTGCGCACCGCAGCCCGGTCCCTGGCCACTCCGGTCCCGGTGTGGAGCGCCCACTCCGAGTACCTCAGGGCCGAGCTGCTGCGGGCCGAGGCCCGGGACACCGTCGCCGACTGGACGGCCGTGGAAGAGGCCGTACGCCCCCTGGAGCGCCCCTACCTGCTGGCCAGGGCCCGGTACCGGCTCGTGGAGTCCCTGCTGGCGGCCGGCGGGGACCGCGAGGCCGCTGCCGGGCTGCTCCAGGAGGCCTACACCACCTCCGAGCAGCTCGGCGCCCGCAGGCTCCGCGAGGACCTGGCCCTGCTCGCGCAGCGCGCCAGGCTCCCGCTCGTCCCGGTGGACGCGGCCGCCACGGCCCTGTTCGCTCCGGAGGCGGACCCGGTCGAGGCGCTGGGCCTGACCAGCCGCGAACGGGACGTGCTGCGCCTGGTCGCGGCGGGCCACACCAACCGGCAGATCGCCGGGGAGCTCTTCATCTCCCCGAAGACGGCCAGCGTGCACGTCTCCAACATCCTGGCGAAGCTCGGCGTCGCGGGCCGCGGCGAGGCCGCCGCCCTGGCCCACCGGCTGCGGCTCTTCGGCCCCGTCACCGCGCAGGCGGCCGGAACGCGGTGAGGGCAGGTCCGCCTAGGTTCTGTCCGGCGGATCATTCGCGGAGCCAGAGTCTGATGGTTGCTGTGGTGATGGTGCCGTGGAAAATGTAGGCGCGTTTGTCGTAGCGGGTGGCGACGGCCCGGTGGTGTTTGAGCCGGTTGATTGTCCGCTCGACTTCGTTGCGGCGTTTGTAGAGCTCGCTGTCAAAGCCGGTGGGCCGACCGCCCTTGCTGCCACGGCGTTTGCGGTTGGCCCGTTGGTCCTTTGGTTCCGGGATCGTGTGTTTGATCTGTCGTCTTCGCAGGTGGCTGCGGTTGCGGCGTGAGCTGTATGCCTTGTCGCCGCTGACGTGGTCCGGCCTGGTGCGGGGGTGCCCGCCGCCAGGCCGGGCGACGCGGATCCGGGCGAGGACCTCGGTGAACTGGGGTGCGTCGCCCCACTGGCCCGGGGTGATCAGTAGGGCCAGCGGGCGGCAGCCACCCTCGCCGGCGAGGTGGATCTTGCAGGTCAGGCCGCCCCGGGACCGTCCGAGTCCCTCGTCGGGGCGGTGGTTTCGAGGCGTCGTTCTTTTTTCGGGACTCTCGGGGCGGCCTTGCGGGCCCCGGCCGCGTGCTGGTGGGCCCGGCACGTGGTCGAGTCGACGCCCACCATGCTCCAGTCGAGCCGGCCCGCCAGATCGGTATCGGCCTGGACCGACCGCAGGATCCGATCCCATGTGCCGTCGGCGGACCAACGCCGGTGGCGTTCGTAGACCGTCTTCCAGCTGCCGTATCGCTCTGGGAGGTCTCGCCACGGAATCCCGGTCCGCACTCGGAACAGGATCCCGTTGACCACCTGGCGGTGGTCACACCAGCGTCCACCGCGCAGGCCGACGGCGGGCAGATGCGGCTCAAGCCGCAACCACTCCGCATTCGTCAGATCTCCCCGCCCCATGCTCGATCTAACGACCGGACAAGCAGACAGTCACAAGATCCGCCGGACAGGACCTAGGCCGCCGGGTGCTCCTTCGCGCGTACGAGCACCTTGCCGGAGTCCAGGTCTATCGGGCCCTTTCCCGGGTCGCCGTCATTGACGTCGATCCGGGAAAGCTCCAGCCGCTTCTTCTCCTCGTCCGTGTGCTTGCGCCCCGGACTGAACAGCTCCTCGATCATGTTGAACACCGCGCCCACCGCACCTTTCGTCCCCCCGTCGGGGCCCGCTGGTCATCGCACCGTCAGTGTCAGGATCCTGTCGTCACCGGCTTCCGGCGACCCGCGCCCGTCCGTCTCGCTCGTGACCAGCAGCAACCTGTCCCCACCGAGGGGCACCACGGTGCGCAGACGGCCGTACTCGCCCGCCAGGAACGCCTCGGGCTCCGCCACCGGCTCAGTCCCCGCCAGCGGAATCCGCCAGAGCCGCTGCCCCCTGAGCCCGGCCATCCAGACGGAGCCCTGCGCCCAGGCGATCCCGCTCGGCGAGGCCTCGTCGGTCTTCCAGACCGCCACCGGGTCGCGCATCCCCGGCTTGCCGGCCTTGCCCTCGGCCTCCGGCCAGCCGTAGTTCGCGCCGGGCTCGATCAGATTCAGTTCGTCCCAGGTGTTCTGCCCGAACTCGGCCGCCCACAGCCGTTTGTCCTTGTCCCAGGCGAGACCCTGGACATTGCGGTGCCCGTACGAGTAGACGACCGAGTCGGCCTCCGGATTGCCGTGCACCGGCTCCCCGTCCGGGGTCATCCGCAGGATCTTCCCGCCGAGCGACTTCTTGTCCTGGGCCAGCCCGGTCTCCCCGGTCTCGCCCGTCCCGGCGTAGAGCATCTTGTCCGGGCCGAAGGCGATCCGCCCGCCGTTGTGGATGAGCCCCTTGGGGATCCCTCTGAACACCGTGTCGGGCGCCCCCAGTTGCTCGCCGGCCGGTCTCTTCTCGTCATAGCGCAGCCGGGCGATGCGATTGTCGGACTCGGTGGTGAAGTAGACGTACACCATGCGGTCCGAGGCGAAGGAAGGGGACAGGGCCAGGCCCATCAGCCCGCCCTCGCCGCCCGGGGCCACTCCGGGCACCGTGCCGACCGGGGTCACGGCGCCGGTGCCCACGTCGACCCGGCTGATCGTGCCCTTGTCCCGGGAGGCGACCAGGAGGTTCCCGTCGGGCAGCGGAGCCACCCCCCACGGGGACTCCAGACCCTGGGCGGCCACGCCGGTCACCGTCACCTGGCCCTTGGCCGGCGGTGCGGAGGCCGACGCGGAGGCGGAGGGGGTGCCCGAGGCCCCCGGTGGCGCGGAGCCCGCCGTCGTGCCCGGTGGCGACTCGCTCGGCCGGGCCCCGGCGCCGTTCGGCGGGGAGCACCCCGCCGCCAGCAGTGCCCCGCACCCTGCCAGGGCGAACGCCGCCAGCACCCCACGGGCCCCGCCGCGCGGGCCGCCGTAGGCCCGCATCGGCGCCCCCGCCCGGCCCTGCACCCGGTCCTGGTCCGGCGTGTGGGCCTGCCCCTGCCCCGGCCCCTGCCCCTGCCCTTGTCCCTGCCCCGGCCCCTGCACGTGCCCCCGCACGTGTCCCTGCTCGTGTCCGTATCGCATCGCCGTACTCCCCTCCGGTCCTCCGATCGTGCCCTCACACGACTCAACAGCGCAGACCATGCCCCAAGTTCCGCCACTCGTACACTCGATCGAGTGGTTCAGGCTCCCATCGGCACCGGGAGCTCCGACAGCTCCACCAGGTCCTCGGCGGTGAGCCGCACCTCCGCCGCCCGCGCGTTCTCCGCCGCCCAGCGCGCCTGCCCGGCCCCGGGCACCGGAACCACCTGCGGACCCTGCGCCAGCACCCACGCCAGCGCCACCTGCGCCGCCGTGACCTCGGCCCCGTGCCGCCGCGCGACCCGCCGGAGCCCCGCCACCAGCACCTGGTTCGCCGCCATCGCGTACGCCGTGAAGCGCGGATGCCGGGCCCGTACGTCCTCGGGCTCGAACCCCTCACCCGGGACCAGCGTCCCGGTCAGGAACCCGCTCCCCAGCGGCATCGCCGCCAGGAACCCCACGCCCCGCGCCGCGCACCACGGCAGCAGCCGCCACGCCGCCTGCGGCGACCACACCGACAGCTCCGCCTGCACCGCGCTCACCGGGAACACCTGCTGCGCCCGCTCCAGGTGCCGCACGGTCGTCGCGTACGAGGGGTCGCCGCGCCGTCCCGCGCCCGGTCCGGTGCCCGCCCCCAGCGCGCAGAAGCCCAGGGCCCGCACCTTCCCCGCGCCCACCAGCTCCGCCATCGCGCCCCAGGACTCCTCGACCGGCACGTCCGGGTCGACCCGGTGCAGCTGGTACAGGTCTATGACGTCGGTGCGCAGCCGCCGCAGCGAGGCGTCGCAGGCCCGCCGCAGGTATCCCGGGCGCCCGTCGGCCACCACGTGCACCCCGTCGGCCCGCAGTCCCGCCTTCGCGGACACGAAGGCGTCGGCCCGGCGCTCGCGCAGCACCCGGCCGAGCAGCAGCTCATTGGTGTAGGGGCCGTACAGATCGGCGGTGTCGAGCAGGTTCGCCCCCAGGTCCAGAGCCGTGTGCACGGTGAGCAGCGAGTCCTCGCGCCGCCTGCGCGAAGGCGCGTACGCCCCGCTCATCGGCATGCAGCCGAGGCCGACGGCACCCACCGTCAACGCCCCCGCCCCGATCGACCTGCGCTCCACCGTGCGTCCCCCCTGGTCGCCCTGGTCCTCCCGGTTCCGGCACACAAACTAACGGCTCGATCCGGATCCCCTGGCATAGCCTCCTGATCATGACTGCAGAGACACCCGGGACTCCCGACGTATGGCTCCCCTTCCCCGCCGAGGAGATCGAGGGCCTGCCCGATTCCTTCCGCTACCGCCACTGGGACGGCGAGGAGACCTTCCCGGCCGATCCGGCCGCCTGCGTCTTCTACGTCACCCCGTACATGAAGTCCCCGGCCGTCACCCTGCGCCCGCTGTCCGCGATGCCGCGCCTGCGGATCGTGCAGACCCTGACCGCCGGGGTCGATCACGTCCTGGGCGGCCTCGGCGACCTGGCCCCCGGCGTACGGCTGTGCAACGCCAAGGGCGTCCACGACGCGAGCACCGCCGAGCTCACGCTCACCCTGATCCTGGCCTCCCTGCGCGGGATCCCCGGCATGGTGCGCGGCCAGGACCGCGAGGAGTGGCGCTTCGGGTTCTACGAGGCCCTCGCGGACAAGTCCGTACTGATCATCGGCTACGGAGCGGTCGGCGCGGCCATCGAGGACCGGCTCGCGCCCTTCGAGTGCGAGCGGATCGTCCGGGTCGCGCGGACGGCGCGCACCACGGCGCGCGGGCCGGTGCACGCCCTCGCCGAGCTGCCCCAACTCCTGCCCGCGGCCGACGTGGTGATCCTTTCCACGCCGCTCACCGAGGAGACGAGGGGGCTCGCGGGGCCTGCGTTCCTCGGCCGCATGAAGGACGGTGCGCTGCTCGTGAACGTGGCCCGCGGGCCCGTCGTCGACACCAAGTCCCTGCTGGCGGAGGTGGAGTCGGGCCGACTGCGCGCCGCGCTGGACGTCACCGATCCGGAACCGCTGCCTTCAGGCCATCCGCTCTGGCATGCTCCGGGTGTCCTGATCACGCCCCATGTGGGCGGCAGCAGCTCCGCGTTCGAGCCGCGGGCCAAGCGCCTGGTGGCCCGCCAGCTCCGCCGGTTCGCCGCCGGAGAGCCCGTGGAGAACACGGTGTTGATCACGGAATGACGTGCGGTGCGCACGCTCCGCGTTCGTCCGAATGCGCTCGGTGGGTACAACTCCCTTGTTGGTGACGGAGCGTAGAGAAACTATGTCCCTGAGTGACGAAAGTGGTGTATCGTCCGGAACAAGGGGCTGCGCCACGAACGTCTGGCGCTGGGGAGTGATCGGACACTTTGGGGGGCGACGGGCGATGCACGGCCAATGGACGAAGGATCCGATGCGGCGAAGCCGCCGGAGGCGACGGTGCCGGGACTGGACTGCGCCGGAACCAGCCAGCGAGGGGGACCGGTGAGCACCCCGGGGGCGGCGCTGCTGACCCGCCGGCCCCTCGCCGGCGGCGGCAGCGGCGCCAAGGGGCTGGCGATGCAGCTCCTCCTCGCGGTGGTCAGCAGCGGGTACGCGGTGGGCGCGGCCCTCGGCTGGGGCTCCGAGGATCTCGCCGAGATCATGGGCGACTTCGGGCTCAGCGCAGCAGGCCTGCTCGCCGCCGTCTCCTGCTTCACATACGCCCGGGCCATTGACAGCCGGGAGCGCCCGGCCTGGCTGCTGTTCGCCTTCTCCTCGCTCATGGGCTGCTGCGGCAACGCGGTCTGGGGCTGGTACGAGGTGGTCCTCGGCGAAGCCGTGCCGAAGCCCTCCCTCGCCGACTTCGCCTTCCTCTGCTTCGCACCGCCCGCCATCGTGGGCCTGCTCGTCCTCGCGAAGCGCCCGGTCACCCGAGCCGGGTGGGTCTGCCTCGGCCTCGACTCCTGGCTCATCGGCGGCTCCCTGCTCACCCTCTCCTGGAGCCTGGCCCTCGCGCACGCCGCGCGCACCGCCCAGTCCGGCGCCCCCGGCAGCGTCCCGCGCGCGGCCCTCTCGCTGGCCTACCCGCTCCTGGACATCGCGCTCGTCTCGATGGTGCTGGTGCTGCACTTCCGCCGCTCCGAGACCAACCGCTCCGCCGTGAACACCGCCATCGCGGCCCTGGCCCTGACCGTGCTGAGCGACGCGCTGTTCACCTCGCCGCTGCTCAGCGCCGAGTACCAGTCCGGCCAGCTCCTCGACGCCGGCTGGTTCGCCGGCTCGCTGCTCCTCGCGTACGCGCCCTGGGGCGCCCGCCGCATGTACTCCGGCCCCGACCCCGTGGCCCACGCGCGCGCCGAGCGGCCGCACAGCCGCCCCATCACCGGCTCCCTGCCCGCCCTCACCCCGTACCTCGCGGCGGCCGTCTGCACGCTGGGCATCCTCTACAACGTGGTGGACGGGCGGAAGGTCGACCGGGTCGTCGTCTTCACGGGCTGCACGGTCGTGCTCGCCCTGGTCATCCGCCAGGGCATCATGCTGCTCGACAACATCGCGCTGACCCAGGAGCTGGCCCAGAAGGAGAACCACTTCCGCTCCCTGGTCCAGGGCTCCAGCGACGTCATCATGATCGCCGCGCCCACCGGCACCCTGCGCTACGTCAGCCCCGCCGCCGCCGGGGTCTACGGCCGCGAGGCGGAAGAGCTGGTCGGCACCGAGCTCGCCACCCTGATCCACCCGGAGGACCTGGGCCGCGTGGTCCACGAGGTGCGCCGCTTCCTGGCCGCGCCGCCGACCGAGGAGCCGACCACCCGCATCGAGTGCAGGTTCAGATCGGGCGGCGGCGAGTGGCTCAATGTGGAGTCCACCGTCAACCGCCACCAGGGCGGCCTCATCCTGAACAGCCGGGACGTCACCGAGCGGGTGCGGCTCCAGGCGCAGCTCCAGCACAGCGCCGAGCACGACCCGCTCACCGACCTCCCCAACCGGGCCCTGTTCACCCGCCGGGTCCGCCAGGCCCTCACCGGCCGGCGGGCCGGGGACCACAGCTCCGCCGTGCTCTTCATCGACCTCGACGGCTTCAAGGCGGTCAACGACACCATCGGCCACCAGGCCGGTGACGAGCTGCTCATCGAGGCCGCCCGCCGGCTCCAGGACTCGGTCCGGGCCGGGGACACCGCGGCCCGCCTCGGCGGCGACGAGTTCGCCGCACTGATCCTGGGCGACGGCAACCGCGACCGCGGCGCCCGCGAGTACCAGGTCCACGAGATCGCCGACCGGCTGCGCACCACCCTCTCCCAGCCCTACCGGATCGCCGGGAGCGAGGTCCGGGTCGCCGCCAGCATCGGCGTGGCCTTCGCGGACCCCGGCATCACCCCTTCGGACCTCATGCGCAACGCGGATCTCGCGATGTACCGGGCCAAGGCGGGCGGCAAGGACCGGGTTGAGATGTACGCGCCCCAGATGCAGGCCGAGGTCGTCCGCAAGGCCGAACTGGCGGGGCGGCTGCGCACCGCGCTGCACGACGGGGAGTTCGCCCTGCTGCACCAGCCCGTGGTCTCCCTGGCCTCGGGTGAGATCTCGGCCGTGGTGGCGCAGGCCCGGTGGCGTTCCGCCCAGGGGATCCTGTTCACCCCCGCCGAGTTCCTGCGGGTCGCCGAGTACAGCGAGGGCGGGTCCACCGCTCGGGCGGCGGTGCCGGACGCCTCCCGTACCGCCGAGCTGGGGCGCTGGCTGCTGGAGGAGGCCGTCGGGCAGGCGGCCGAGCGCCACCGGGCCGGGCACGACGTCCCCGTGGCCGTACGGATGACCGCGCAGCGGCTGCTGGACCGGTCGATGCCGCTGGGCTCCGTGGAAGCCCTGCTGACCCGTAACGGCCTGCCGTCGGGCGCGCTCGTCCTGGAGCTCGCCGTCTCCGACCCCAGGGTGCCCTTCGACGACCTGGAGCGCCGCCTGGCGGCGCTGCGCCGCCTCGGGGTCCTGATCGCCCTGGACGGCTTCGGCAGCGGTTACGCGGCCATCAGCGCGCTGCGCCGGCTCCCCGTCGACATGCTCAAGCTCGACCGCGGCCTGGTCGAGGGGGTCGTGGAATCCCCCCGGCTCCACAAGATCACCGCAGGTCTGTTGCGGATCGCAAACGACCTCGGCATGCAATCGGTGGCAGAGGGTGTGGACCTCCCGGAGCAGGTCATGGCACTGCGCGCGATGGGCTGCACCCATGGGCAGGGAATGGCCTTCTCCGGCCCTCTGGACGAGTACAGGCTGCGGCGAGCGCTCGTGCGCGGTACGTTCCCAGTACCGGGCGGTGCGGCCCAACCCGCGTTGGCCGGTGGTTCGCCAGGGGGCTCGATGGTCATCCACAGAGGCTCACATAATGAGACGCCCGTCCCACCCGCTTGACATCACCCTCCCGCCGGAGGGAGGGTCAATGCCATGCGCACCCGAATTCTCGTACTTGGAAAGCGCGTCGGCTGAAGCTGGGGCCAGCATGTCCCCGCTCAACGCACCCGACGCGCTCCCCTCGCTTGCCTCCCGGCACGAGGGGTTTTTTGTTGCACTGGCAACGTCGCATCTCGTACCACCCTCCTCGTAAAACCCTCAGCTTCGAGAAGAGAATGCCGATGACCGAGCAGGCCACCGGGGCCCACCATCCGCAGCCGCGGGCCCGTACCGGCGGACACCACGCCGCCGCAGTTGAGCACGTCACGGGTGCGCAGTCCCTCATTCGCTCTCTCGAAGAGGTGGGGTGCGACACCGTCTTCGGCATTCCGGGGGGCTGCATCCTCCCGGCGTACGACCCGATGATGGACAGCAAGAAGGTCCGCCACATCCTGGTCCGCCACGAGCAGGGGGCCGGCCACGCCGCCACCGGCTACGCCCAGGCGACCGGCAAGGTCGGCGTCTGCATGGCCACCTCCGGCCCCGGCGCCACCAACCTGGTCACCCCGATCGCCGACGCGCACATGGACTCCGTGCCGCTCGTCGCGATCACCGGCCAGGTCTCCTCCAAGGCCATCGGCACCGATGCCTTCCAGGAGGCGGACATCGTCGGCATCACCATGCCGATCACCAAGCACAACTTCCTGGTCACCAAGGCCGAGGACATCGCGAGGACCATCGCCGAGGCCTTCCACATCGCCTCGACCGGCCGCCCCGGTCCGGTGCTGGTCGACATCGCCAAGGACGCCCTGCAGGCGAAGACCACCTTCTCGTGGCCGCCGAGCCAGGACCTCCCCGGCTACCGGCCGGTGACCAAGCCTCACGCCAAGCAGATCCGCGAGGCCGCCAAGATGATCGCCGCCGCCAAGCGGCCGGTCCTCTACGTCGGCGGCGGCGTCATGAAGGCCGGCGCGACCGCCGAGCTGAAGGTCCTTGCCGAGCTCACCGGTGTCCCGGTCGTCACCACCCTGATGGCTCTGGGCTCCATCCCGGACACCCACCCGCAGAACGTCGGCATGCCCGGCATGCACGGTGCCGTCACCGCGGTGACCGCCCTCCAGAAGTCGGACCTGCTGATCGCGCTCGGCACCCGCTTCGACGACCGCGTCACCGGCAAGCTGGACAGCTTCGCCCCCTTCGCCAAGGTCATCCACGCGGACATCGACCCGGCCGAGATCGGCAAGAACCGCGCCGTGGACGTCCCGATCGTCGGTGACGCCCGCGAGGTCATCGCCGACCTGATCCAGGCCGTCCAGGCCGAGGCCAACGACGGCAACGCCGGCGACTACACCGCCTGGTGGAAGGACCTCAACCGCTGGCGCGACACCTACCCGCTGGGCTACGACCTGCCCGAGGACGGAACGCTCTCCCCCCAGCAGGTCATCGAGCGGATCGGCCAGCTGGCACCGAAGGGCACCATCTACACGGCCGGTGTCGGCCAGCACCAGATGTGGGCCTCGCACTTCGTGAACTACGAGGAGCCCCGCACCTGGCTGAACTCCGGCGGCGCCGGGACCATGGGCTACGCGGTCCCCGCCGCGATGGGCGCCAAGGTCGGCATGCCGGAGCGCACCGTCTGGGCGATCGACGGCGACGGCTGTTTCCAGATGACCAATCAGGAACTGGCCACCTGCGCCCTGAACAACATCCCGATCAAGGTCGCGATCATCAACAACGGTGCGCTGGGCATGGTCCGCCAGTGGCAGACCCTGTTCTACAACCAGCGGTACTCGAACACCGTCCTGCACGCGGGCGAGACGGGCACCGACACGGCCGTCGGCTCCCAGCTCGGCGAGTCGGCCGCCCCCCGCATGGGCACCCGCGTCCCGGACTTCGTCAAACTGTCCGAGGCCATGGGCTGCGTGGCGCTGCGCTGCGAGGACCCGGCCGACCTGGACAAGGTCATCGCCGAGGCCAACGCGATCAACGACCGCCCGGTCGTCATCGACTTCATCGTCCACGAGGACGCCATGGTGTGGCCGATGGTCGCCGCCGGAACCTCGAACGACGAGGTCATGGCCGCACGGGGCGTCCGCCCCGACTTCGGCGACAACGAAGACGACTGAGCCGAGAGAGCCTGAGAGAGAGAACGACTCACATGTCCAAGCACACGCTCTCCGTCCTGGTCGAGAACACGCCCGGCATCCTCGCCCGGATCGCCGCGCTGTTCTCCCGCCGCGGGTTCAACATCGACTCCCTTGCGGTCGGTGTCACCGAGCACCCCGACATCTCGCGCATCACCATCGTCGTGAACGTCGAGGACCTCCCGCTGGAGCAGGTGACCAAGCAGCTCAACAAGCTGGTCAACGTGCTCAAGATCGTCGAGCTGGAGCAGCACCACGCCATCGAGCGTGAACTCGTTCTGGTGAAGGTCCGCGCCGACAACGAGACGCGCTCGCAGATCGTCGAGATCGTCCAGCTGTTCCGCGCCAAGACCGTCGACGTCTCCCCGGAGGCCGTCACCATCGAGGCCACCGGCGGCACCGACAAGCTGGGCGCGATGCTCAAGATGCTGGAGCCCTTCGGCATCAAGGAGCTCGTCCAGTCCGGGACGATCGCCATAGGGCGCGGCGGCCGGTCCATCACGGACCGCAGCCTGCGCGCGCTCGACCGCAGCGCCTGAGCCCTGCCGGGCCGGTGACGCCACCGCCCGGTCGCGCCCCGCCCGTTCGTCACTCGCTCGCTCGTATGGCGAGACCGAGAACCACGTATTCCGTTCCCCGCCGTACGGTGGGAGCAACACCAGCGCACCAAGGAGATATCCCAGTGGCCGAGCTGTTCTACGAGAACGACGCCGACCTGTCCATCATCCAGGGCCGCAAGGTCGCGGTCATCGGTTACGGCAGCCAGGGCCACGCCCACGCGCTGTCGCTCCGTGACTCCGGCGTCGACGTCGTCGTCGGCCTGCACGAGGGCTCGAAGTCCAAGGCCAAGGCCGAGGAGCAGGGCCTGAAGGTCCTGCCCGTCGCCGAGGCCGCGGCCTGGGCGAACGTCATCATGATCCTGACCCCGGACCCGCTCCAGGCCGAGATCTACGCCGCCTCCATCGAGTCGCACCTGGAAGAGGGCGACGCGCTCTTCTTCGGCCACGGCTTCAACGTCCGGTACGGCTTCATCAAGCCCCCCACCAACGTGGACGTCGCCCTGGTCGCGCCGAAGGGCCCGGGTCACCTGGTCCGCCGTCAGTACGAGGAAGGCCGCGGCGTGCCCTGCATCGCCGCCGTCGAGCAGGACTTCACCGGCTCCGCCTTCCAGCTCGCGCTGTCGTACGCGGCGGGCATCGGCGGCACGCGCGCCGGCGTCATCAAGACCACGTTCACCGAGGAGACCGAGACCGACCTGTTCGGTGAGCAGGCCGTTCTCTGTGGTGGCGCCTCCGCGCTGGTGAAGGCCGGTTTCGAGACGCTGACCGAGGCCGGCTACCAGCCGGAGATCGCGTACTTCGAGTGCCTGCACGAGCTGAAGCTCATCGTCGACCTCATGTACGAGGGCGGCCTGGAGAAGATGCGCTGGTCGGTCTCCGAGACCGCCGAGTGGGGCGACTACATCACCGGTCCCCGCATCATCACGGACGCCACCAAGGCCGAGATGAAGAAGGTCCTCGCGGAGATCCAGAGCGGCGAGTTCGCCAACACCTGGATGGCCGAGTACAAGGCCGGCCTGCCGAAGTACAACGAGTACAAGAGCGCCGACGAGGCGCACCTGCTCGAGACCACCGGCAAGAAGCTCCGCAAGCTGATGAGCTGGGTCGACAACGACGAGAGCTGATCCGCTCCGCCGCGGGCCGGGACGGTGCGTCCCGGCCCCGCGGCGCACGGGCCGCAGGCCCGTACGGCGGTCCCCGATGGGCCTTCCGGGTGACGGCTTGTCCACCCCGGCCAATCTCGTGCGGGTGATCCTTCCGTACAGGCGGAATTCCGTTCCGGATCCGCCACTACACTGCTCAACACAACGCGTCAGGCCCACAGTGTCGTGCGTCTTCCACGCGGCTACCCCCCTCCACCGCCTGCGGCCGTCGGGACGGCCGTCCGCACTGGACTTGTGAGGACCCACGTGAGCTCGAAACCTGTCGTACTCATTGCCGAAGAGCTGTCGCCCGCCACGGTGGAGGCGCTCGGCCCGGACTTCGAGATCCGGCACTGCAACGGTGCCGACCGTGCGGAGCTGCTCCCCGCGATCGTGGACGTCGACGCGATCCTGGTCCGCTCCGCGACCAAGGTCGACGCCGAGGCCATCGCCGCGGCCAAGAAGCTGAGGGTCGTCGCCCGTGCGGGCGTCGGTCTCGACAACGTCGATGTCTCGTCCGCCACCAAGGCCGGCGTGATGGTCGTGAACGCACCGACCTCCAACATCGTCACCGCCGCCGAGCTGGCCTGTGGCCTGCTCGTCGCGACGGCCCGCAACATTCCGCAGGCCAACACCGCCCTGAAGAACGGCGAGTGGAAGCGGAACAAGTACACGGGTGTCGAGCTCAGCGAGAAGACCCTCGGTGTCGTCGGCCTCGGCCGCATCGGCGTCCTGGTCGCCCAGCGCATGTCGGCCTTCGGCATGAAGATCGTCGCGTACGACCCCTACGTGCAGCCCGCGCGCGCCGCCCAGATGGGCGTCAAGATGCTGACGCTCGACGAGCTGCTCGAGGTCGCCGACTTCATCACCGTGCACCTTCCCAAGACCCCCGAGACCCTCGGTCTCATCGGGGACGAGGCCCTGCACAAGGTCAAGCCGTCCGTCCGCATCGTCAACGCCGCCCGCGGCGGGATCGTGGACGAGGCCGCGCTGTACTCGGCCATCAAGGAAGGCCGCGTCGCCGGCGCCGGCCTCGACGTGTACGCGAAGGAGCCCTGCACGGACTCCCCGCTGTTCGAGCTCGACCAGGTCGTCTGCACCCCGCACCTCGGCGCGTCCACGGACGAGGCCCAGGAGAAGGCCGGTGTCTCGGTCGCCAAGTCGGTGCGCCTCGCGCTCGCCGGTGAGCTCGTGCCCGACGCGGTCAACGTCCAGGGCGGCGTCATCGCCGAGGACGTGCGTCCCGGCCTGCCGCTCGCCGAGAAGCTCGGCCGCATCTTCACCGCGCTGGCGGGCGAGGTCGCGGTCCGCCTCGACGTCGAGGTCTGCGGCGAGATCACCCAGCACGACGTCAAGGTGCTCGAACTCTCCGCGCTCAAGGGTGTCTTCGAGGACGTCGTCGACGAGACGGTCTCCTACGTCAACGCCCCGCTCTTCGCGCAGGAGCGCGGCGTCGAGGTCCGCCTGACCACCTCGTCGGAGTCCCCGGACCACCGCAACGTGGTGACCGTGCGCGGCACCCTGTCGGACGGTTCGGAGGTCTCGGTCTCCGGCACGCTCGTGGGTCCGAAGCACCTGCTGAAGATCGTCGGCATCGGCGAGTACGACGTGGACCTGGCGCTCGCCGATCACATGATCGTCCTGCGCTACACCGACCGTCCGGGCGTGGTCGGCACCGTCGGCCGCATCCTCGGCGAGGCCGGCCTCAACATCGCGGGCATGCAGGTCGCCCGCGCCGAAGAGGGCGGCGAGGCCCTCGCGGTCCTCACGGTCGACGCCGAGGCCCCGGTGAACGTCCTCGCGGACATCGCCACCGAGATCGGCGCCGTCTCGGCCCGCACGGTCAGCCTCGGCTGACGTTCCGGCAGCGGACGCAGCGAAGGGCCCGGGGGAGACCCCGGGCCCTTTCGCATGTCCCGCCCCGCTACGCCGCTCAGTGCGCGAGTGCTTCGCGGGCCGTGGCCGGCTCCGCCGGAGCCTGGGCCCGGGCCTCACGTCCGCGGAGCAGGGCCGCGGCGAGCACCGCCGCCGCGAGGAGCAGGACCGTACCGCCCCAGGCCGCGTACTGCATGCCGTGGACGAAGGCCTCCCGGGCCGCTGTCAGGACCTGCCCGCCGGCCGCGCCGCCGAGCTCCTGCGCGGCGGCCACGGCCCCGCCCAGGGTCTCCCGCACGGCGGGCTCGGAGCCGACCAGGTCGGAGCGGTAGACGGCCGTGCCCAGGCTGCCCAGGACGGCCATCCCGAGGGCGCCGCCGAACTCCTGGCCGGTCTCCAGCAGGGAGGCGGCCGAGCCGGCCTTCTCGGCCGGGGCGGAGCCGAGCGCCATGTCCGAGACCAGGGACATGACGGTGACGATGCCGCAGGCGAGGACCCCGGCTCCGGTCAGCAGCAGCCACAGCGAGTCGGTGTCCACCAGGCTGATCAGGGCGAACCCGGCGGCGGCGAGGACGAAGCCGGCCGCGATGACGTGGGCCCGGTCGGTCTTCTGGGCGAGGGCCGCACCGACGGGGGCGGCCGCGCCGATCAGGACCGAGGGGGCGAGGCTCCAGAGGGCGGCTTCCAGGGTGCCCATGCCGAGCACCGACTGCAGGTACTGCGTGGTGAAGAAGGCCGAGCCCATGATGGCGAAGGCGGCGACGGCGTTCAGGCCGACGCCGGCGCCGAAGCCGCGCCCCCGGAAGAGGACCCGGGAGATCATGGCGTCGCCGCGGGTGCGCTGGCGGCGCACGAAGAGGTACCCGAAGGCCAGGCCGGCGGCGAGGCAGCCCGCGGGGAGCGGGGCGAAGCCCGCGACGGCGGTCGCCTTGAGGCCGAAGACCACCGGCAGCACGGCGGCCATCGACAGCGGCACGCTCAGCAGGTCGAAGCGGCCGGGCGCCGGATCCTTGAACTCGGGGACCAGCACGGGGACCAGTACCAGCAGAAGCAGCATCGCGGGCACGTTGATCAGGAAGACGGAGCCCCACCAGAAGTGGTTCAGCATCACCCCGCTGAGCACCGAGCCGAGGGCGATCCCGCCGGTCATGGCGCCGGACCAGATCGCGATGGCCTTGCCGCGCTGCCGGTCGGCCTGGAAGAGGTTGCGGACGAGGGCGAGCGTGGACGGCATCAGGGTCGCGCCGCCGATGCCGAGCAGCACCCGGGCCGCGATGAGCAGCGTAGCTGTCGCAGATCCAGAACTGCTGGGTGGCGCTGGGGTCCAGCCCCCGGGTGATGGCCGGGATGGCGAAGTAGAGGACGGAGACGTCCATCGAGACCAGGAGCAGGGGGAGCAGGGGAACGGTGAAGGCGGTCCATTCCCGGCGACCGGCGAGGCGTGCTGCGGGGTTCTCACAGGCAGCAATGCACAAGCGTCATATACTGTTGCCTAGGACGATCGTATGGAACGAATGTGTAGGACGTTTGTCTTGGGCGGTCGTCTTGGCTACCGTGAGGCCATGGGACATCGCGAAGACTTGCTGGAAGGCGCCAAGAAGTGCCTGGTCGAGAAGGGTTTCGTGGGGACGACCGCCCGCGACATCGTCAAGGCCTCGGGGGCGAACCTGGCCTCGATCGGCTACCACTACGGCTCCAAGGACGCCCTCATGACGGAGGCGTTCCTCGCCGTCATCCAGGAGTGGGGTGACCAGTTCACGTCCGGAGTGACGGGCGAGGGCGGCTCGTTGGAGCGCTTCCGCTCGGTATGGGACGGGGTGCACGCCGGCCACGAGGCGTCCGGCCCGGTCTGGGCGGCCAGCATGGAGGTCGCACTCACCCGGGACCGCCTCCCCGAACTGCGCGCCCTGCTCGCCGCCTCGCAGGGGGAGGGCCGCAAGGGGCTGGTCTCGATGTTCACCGGCGTACCGGAGGAGGACCTGACGGAGGAGGACCTGCGGACCGCCGGCGCCTTCTACCAGGCCCTGCTGAACGGCTTCATGCTCCAGTGGCTCTTCGACCCCGCGTCGGCCGCGACCCCGGCGGAGCTGACGGAGGGGATGCGGCGGGCGGTGGCGGCGATGGCGAAGGCGGGTCCGGGGGAGGGTTCCGCGTCCTGACCCCGGGGGAGCGCCGGGCGGCCCGCGGCCCGGCGTCCGCTCAGGGCTGCGGCGGCGCCTCGGCCAGGATGAGCGCGGCCGCCGCCTCCCAGGTCACGAGGGCGGCGAGGCGGCCGCGCAGCTCGGCGATCCGGGTGTAGGCGGTCTCCCGGTCGGCGAGGCACCGTTCGATCCGCTCGGCCCACACGGCGGCGTCCCGGTCGGAGTCCATCGTGACAGGGACGATGAGGTCCTCGGCGTCACCGCGCAACTCGTCGCGCAGGAGCTGGGCCAGCCCGCTGTTCCCGCTCGCCAGCAGGGGCACGCCGCGGATGACGGCCTCGGCCCCGATCATGCCGAACCCCTCCGAGCGGGAGGGCATGATGACCAGACTTGCGCAGCCCATGTCCCGGTCGAGGGGGCCGGGGTTCGGCGAGAAGCCGCGTACGGTCACGTTCAGCGCGGGAACGCGCGACCAGTCGACGATGTCCTCCCGCTGGTCGCCTCCCTCGCCAGTCGGAGCCCCGCGCACGAGGAGTTCCACCGGGTCGGTCGACGCCTTGGTCCGCAGATCGTGCACCAGGCCCAGGGCGCGGGCCGCCAAGTCGACTCCCTTGAGCTTGGCCTCGTCGGTCCGTCCGGCCAGGAGCACCGTGAGGGGAAGCCCGGGTGGCGGGGTGCGCGGGGCGGGAAGGGCCCCGGTCCGCAGGTCGAAGCCCGGGTTGAGCTGCTGCAGCGGCGGCGCTTCGGCATCCCAGAGCGCGTTGGCGAACCGCCCGTGCAGCCGGGGGCCGACGGCGAAGGCGCGGTGGGCGGTGGCCGCCAACTCGTGCTCGATCTGCGTGCGCTCCTCGGCGCGTTGGGCCCGGTCCGTGGTGTCGTCGAGTTTGTGCCACTCGATCTCGTCGGGCGCCATGTGGATGATGTGCAGTCGGCGGGCCTTCGGGAAGTAGTCCTCCTGCAGGTGCGCGGCCACCGGTCCGGTGATCCGCCCGTGGCCGATGATGAGGTGGGGTGCCAGCGGGATGAGGGGCCGGCGGGAGAGCCGGCCGTATTCGGGGGCGCCGGGCGCACCCGGGTGGCACAGGAGGGTGACGTGCTTGTCCCGCGCGTCGAGTTCCTCGGCGCCGCTCATTTTCAGGACGGTGCAGAAGACC
This sequence comes from Streptomyces sp. NPDC006450, assembly GCF_040612195.1. Lineage (NCBI taxonomy): Bacteria > Bacillati > Actinomycetota > Actinomycetes > Kitasatosporales > Streptomycetaceae > Streptomyces > Streptomyces sp. NPDC006450. The sequence continues at coordinate 45,448 of NZ_JBEXPT010000017.1, forward strand.
TGTGCCCCGGCGGCCGCCAGCGCCGCGCACAGGTGGCGGTTGAAACTGCTCAGGCCGCCGTGCGCGGAGAACCACTCGGTGGCGACGACGAGGACGACGGGTCGTGTGGAGAGCAGGCGCGAGACGGCCTCCTGGGCCGTCCCGTCGTCGGTGACGGGCGAAGGGCCGGTGGGGGAAGGGCCGGTGGGTGCGGGGTCGGTGGGCCGGGCGCCGGACGGTGAGGGGGCGGAGCCGGTGGTGGCGCGGTCCTGGAGAGCCCGCAGCAGCGGTTCCGGCGCGGCATGGCGCAGGAAGGCGGCGTCCGTCAGCAGGTCGTCGAGGACGCGGCCCGCCGCCGCGTGGGTGACGAGGTGCCGGCGGATGTAGGGGCTCGCCGCCTGCCAGTCCCGCTCACCGGACGGGCCGACCGGTACGTGCCTGATGAGGGCGAGGGCCATGCGGCGGTGCCGCTCCCGGTCCTGGCCGGTGGACCGCAGGTGTTCCGCGAACGTCTGGTGGAAGAACCGGTAGACGGTGACGCCCTCGTCCCGGTCCTCGGTGACGAGCCCGTCCGGCTGGGCGAGGAGCGCGCGCACGTCCTCGTCCGTGCGGGGCTCGTCCGTGAGCGCCTCGGCCAGCGGAGCCCAGAGCTCGCGCGGCAGTCCCCTTCCCTGGGCGTAGGCGAGGGGCAGCAGCAGGCCTGTGAAGCGGGAGGGGCTTTCCTCGTCGTGGACGCGCTGGTCCCAGAGGCTCGCGTACACCTCCTCGACGCTCGGCGTCGCCCCGCTCTCCAGCAGGGCGCGGGCCAGCAGTTGCGCGGTGAGGAAGGAGCCCCGCGCGCTCCGGGCGATGGCCGCGGCCTCGGCCTCGGCGCGGGCCGGATCGCCGGCGTAGCGGAGGGAACCCCGCTCGGGCAGCAGGGGAGCCTGGTCGAGCAGGTGGCGGGCGTAGGCGCGGACGTCCTCGTCGTCGCGGTAGGGCGGCTCGTCGAGGTCGACGACCCGGACGGCCGGGCCGAGCGAGCCGAGCTGGTGCCGGCGCGTGCCGACGACCACCCGCACCCCCGGAAGGAGGCTCAGGGGACCGACGAGGTCGGTGGCGATCCGTCCGGCGTCCGGGGTCTCGTCGAGGCTGTCGAGGAGGATCACCAGGGGGTCGGCGCGTGCGCCGAGTGCCGTGAACAGGTCGTGGCGGTCGGCGGTCGCTGGCAGGCCGAGCGCCGCCGAGAGCTGTGTGGTGATGTCCGAGGGCGACGCCGTACGGCAGCTCAGCGCGATGAGGGCCGCGTCCGGTGGCGGAGCCACCCGGGGCGACAGGCTCAGCCGGGCCGTGCTGTCGGGGTCCATGAGGGAGATGAGGCGGCCGAGCAGCGCGGACTTGCCGCTGCCCGGAGCGCCCGTGACGGCGAGCGTCTCGTTGTCGCCGCCCGGCGAGGAGAGCCACTCGGTGAGTGCGCTCAACGCCTCCACGCGCCCGACGAAGAGGTCCCCCTCGACCGACGCGTGCGCCACGCCCCGGGCGGGTGCCGCGAAGTGGTCGTCCTGTTCCCGGCGGATCCGGGCGGTACTGGAGATGTCGAGCGCGTCCGGCGGAAGGCCGGGTACGTACGCCGGATTGGGGAAGAACGGGTCCTCCCCGCTCGCCCCCGGGCCGACCATCCACAACCGCTTGGGCAGGTGGCGGGCGCCGAGCCGCCTCCGCACGCTCTCGGCCACCGACGGGACGGCGAGGAAGCGCTGCCGCTTGTCGGCCGACGGTTCGGTGAGCACCTCCCGCAGCGCCCGCGTGAGCGTGCCGATCTCCCCGGCCACGTGGTCCTGGGCCGAGGTGAGGACCCAGGTTCTTCCCTCCGACGGCCGGGTGTTCCCCGCCTGGAGGGCCCGTAGGGTCGCGGCCCCTGCGGCCGAGCCGCTGGTGCAGACGTCGAGGACGATGAGCGAGTGCCCGGCCAGCTGGTCCGTCGCCAGGCGGGTGAACTCGTCCGCGGGGACGGCCGCGTGCGGGAAGTCGCTCACGCCGTCGTCCGAGCAGAGCAGGTACTGGCGGCCGCCGTGTTCGGCGCTGTGACCGGCGAAGTACACGAACAGGACGTCGTCCGGCCCCAGCCGTGTCGCCCTCGTCCACCTGCGGAGGGCGCCGCGCAGCTCGGCCGAGGTCGGATTGACGGACACGTCGGTCAGGGCACGCTCGTACCCCATCCGGGAGAGGACCTCGGCGAGGGCCTGTACGTCGCCCACGACCCCGGGCAGGTTCAGCTCGGGCGACGTGTACTGAGAGACCCCCACGAGGATCGCGTAGCGGTGCCCCGGAACACCCTCGGCCTTTGGCCGGTGGCTGCGCAGCACCGCCCTCAGCGCCGAGGCGGCTCGCTGGGCGGCCCACTCCTGCGCGACGCGGGAGTTGGACGTGCCGGCAGCGCCGAACCGGTCGCTGATGCCACAGATCATCAGGGTCGGCGGCCGCTGACCCGGGACGGCCGCCAGAGTCGGCCAGGGGCCCTCCAGGGCGATCGCGAGGGCGTCGCCGATGTGGTGGCGGCGGAGGAACCGGGCAACTCCGTAGGCGGAGGTCGGCAGAAGCGCGTCGCTCGCGGCGATCGGCCCGAAGTGGGCCTGCATGTTCGGCATGCCCCACAGGGCGGAACGGGCCGCCTCTTCGAGCACGTACGAGGCCGGGACGACCTCCGGGCGGACCGAGGACTCTTCGGTTGTCGGGGTCTGACCGGTGCCGCGGATGTCGTATGTCCGCGTGCTGACGACGACGTCCCCGATCGCGACGCTGCCCTTCACACCGCCGGCGACACCCACGAAGAAGACGGCCTCGGGCTGCAGCCAGTCGACGAGCAGTGCGGCCACGGCGTCCGCCTGCCCGGCGCCCGCCCCCGGGCCGCCGATGACGACCTGCCAGGAGGTGCCCGGCAGCAGACCCTTCTCGACCCGGATTCCGTCGGGGTGGACGAGCTCCAGGGTCCCTTCGAGATGCTCGCGAACGGCGTTGCGTTCGAAGGGGGTTGAGGCGAGGACGAGGGCTATCGGCTGCTGCTCCGGCACGCCCCCACGGTACTGGCAGACGGGGCGGGACCGGCATGGTTCGAGAGAGACGGCCTAGCCGTGCAGGCGGGCCGCCTTGAGGGCCATGTGGAGGAGCAGGCGGTCCTCGCCCTCGTCCAGGTCGAGACCGGTCAGCTGCTCCACCCGGGACAGGCGGTAGTACAGGGTCTGGCGGTGGATCCCCAGGGCCGCCGCCGCGCGGCCCGCCTGGCCGGCGCAGTCCAGGAACACCTCGGCGGTCCGGGCCAGTTCGGGATTGGCCGGCCCGCCCAGGGCGCGGGCGACCGGGTCGTCCAGGGCCTCCTCGGCGACGGAGGCCAGCATGCGGTAGGGCCCGATCGCGGACCACTGCGCGACCGGGCCGAGCCGTGGCCCGGCGGCGGCGGCCCGGGCGGCGGCGGTGGCCTGCTGCCAGGCGGCGGGCAGTTCGGCGAGCGCCCGCACGGGGTCGGACACCCCGGCGGTCACTCCGGTGGCCGCCCCGGGGGCGGCGGGCTTGCCGCCGGCGGGCGCGGTGCGGGCGGTGCCGCCGGCCTTGGGGGAGGAGGGGCCGGTGCCACCGGCCTTCGGTGAGGCGGGGCCGAGGCCGCTGCCGAGGCCGGTGCCGCCCGCCCCGCCGGCCGGGCGGGGCATCAGGCGGGAGATCGCCGTGAGGGCCGGAGCCAGCGGGTCCGCGCCCCGCAGCCGGATCAGCACCGCGAGGCACTGCCCCGCGGGCCCGCCGCCCTGGTGGGGCTCCTGCTCGCCGGCCCCCCGCCAGGGGACCACGCACACGGCCGCCGCTCCCGGGACCGAAGCCGGGGCCTCGCCCCGCCAGGGGCTCACGCAGACCGCGGCGTGCGGTCCCTCGCCGCCCGGGCCCAGTGCCACCCGTAGCGCGGTCACCGCCATGTCCTGCTGCCAGCCGCGCCCGGCGGTGAGCACGGCGAGGAACTCGCGGGACAGGTCGGCGCCCGCCCGGGCCTCCTCCGCGAGCAGCAGCCCGATCCGCTGGGCCACCTCCATGGCGGCGGCCAGGGCCTCCGCGTCGGGGCCGGGCTCCTGGTCGAGGAGCCACACGTAGCCCTGGACGATCCCGCGGTAGCGCACCGGCAGGCAGATCCGCCCGCGGAAGACGCCGGCGTCCGGGGCCGCCGGGATCCTGACCGGTCCGGTGGCGCGGGCGATGCCGAAGCCCTCGAACCAGGACCGGACGGCCGCCGTCGACTGGCGGGTCAGGATCGAGCGGGTCCGTACGGGGTCCATGGCCAGATCGTCGTCGCTGTCGTGCGCGCCGAAGGCGATGAGGCGGAAGTCCCGGTTCTCCAGCGTCGCCGGAGCGCCGAGCAGCGCCGAGATCTCGTCCACCAGGTCCTGGTAATCGCCCTTCACCCGCACATTCTCCCACTCCCGACCCCGCTCTTCAGACAGATGTATGAGATCCGGGCCACGGATGCGTGACAGCTGTCGATGGCAGAGGATCGGGGAGATCCCTAGGTTTCACGGTGGTTTTACTCGCGTTTTCCTTATGGCCTCCGTCGTCCCGGCGCGGGGCGAATGTCGGCTTCTGCCCGCCACCCGTTGGAGGTACCCCGTGCTGGGTCCCGCGATCCTCGCCGCCTCGCGCAGCGACAAGATGCGCCGAATCGTCTCTGCCGCCCCGGTGACCAAGCCCGTGGTGAACCGGTTCATCCCCGGTGAGACGGTCGACCAGGTCATCCCGATCGTCGAGGACCTCACCGCCAAGGGCCTGGAGGTGACCCTCGACGTCGTCGGCGAGGACATCACCACGGTGGAGCAGTCCCACGCCGCGCGTGACGCGTACCTGGAGCTCATCGAGCAGCTCGCCCACCTGGGCCTCGGTGAGACCGTCGAGATGTCGGTGAAGCTGTCGATGTTCGGCCAGGCGCTGGAAGGCGGCCACGAACTGGCCCTCGCCAACGTCCGCCCGGTCGTCGAGGCCGCCGCCGCCATCGGCACCACGGTGACCCTGGACGCCGAGGACCACACCACCCTCGACTCGATGTTCGCCATCCACGAGGAGCTGCGCCGCACGTTCCCGCAGACCGGCTGCGTGATCCAGGCGTACCTGTTCCGCACCGAGGCCGACGCCCGCCGCCTGGCCGCGTCCGGCAGCCGCGTACGCATCGTGAAGGGCGCCTACAAGGAGCCCGCCGAGGTCGCGTACCAGGACAAGGCGGAGATCGACAAGGCGTACGTCCGCATCCTGAAGATCCTGATGGAGGGCGAGGGCTACCCGATGATCGGGTCCCACGACCCGCGCCTGATCGCCATCGGCCAGGAGCTCGCCCGCAAGGCGGGGCGCAAGCTGGACGAGTACGAGTTCCAGATGCTGTACGGCATCCGCAGCGAGGAGCACCTGCGGCTGGCCGCCGAGGGCCACCGCATGCGCGTCTACACGGCCTACGGGACCGACTGGTACGGCTACTTCATGCGGCGCCTCGCGGAGAAGCCCGCCAACCTGCTCTTCTTCCTCCGCTCGATGATCACCAAGAACTAGGCCCTCCCACTAGCTCAAGGAGCACCCCGCATCATGGACGCTGTAACCCAGGTCCCCGTGCCGGTCAACGAGCCGGTCCACTCGTACGCCCCCGGCACCCCGGAGCGCGCACGTCTCGAAATCCAGCTGAAGCAGCTGTCCGAGAACCCGATCGACCTCCCGATGACGATCAACGGCGTCAAGCGGATGGGCGGCGGCGAGCGCTTCGACGTCGTGCAGCCCCACGACCACAAGTCGGTCATCGGCACCTACGCGAACGCCACGCGGGCCGACGCCCAGGAGGCCGTCGACGCCGCTCTCGCCGCCGCCCCGGCCTGGCGCGCGATGTCCTTCGACGACCGCGCCGCGATCATCCTGCGCGCCGCCGAGCTGCTGTCCGGCCCGTGGCGCGAGAAGCTGGCCGCCTCCACCATGCTGGGTCAGTCGAAGACCGCGCAGCAGGCCGAGATCGACACCCCGTGCGAGCTCGTCGACTTCTGGCGCTTCAACGTCCACTTCGCCCGCCAGATCCTGGCCGAGCAGCCGGTCGCGAACTCCGCCGGCGTGTGGAACCGCAGCGACCACCGCCCGCTCGAGGGCTTCGTCTACGCGATCACCCCCTTCAACTTCACGGCCATCGCCGGCAACCTGCCGACCGCCCCGGCCCTGATGGGCAACGTGGTCGTGTGGAAGCCGTCCCCGACGCAGACCCACTCCGCGGTCCTCCTCATGGAGCTGCTGGAGGAGGCCGGCCTGCCGAAGGGCGTCATCAACCTGGTGACGGGCGACGGCATCGCCGTCTCCGACGTGGCGCTGACCCACCCCGAGCTGGCGGGCATCCACTTCACCGGTTCGACCAAGACCTTCCAGTACCTGTGGAAGACGGTCGGCACCAACATCGAGAACTACAAGTCCTACCCGCGCCTGGTCGGCGAGACCGGCGGCAAGGACTTCGTCGTCGCGCACCCGTCCGCGGACCGCGCGATCCTGAAGACCGCCCTGACCCGCGGCTCCTTCGAGTACCAGGGCCAGAAGTGCTCGGCGTCCTCGCGCGCCTACGTCCCGGCCTCGATCTGGAACGACGGCTTCAAGGAGGCCTTCGCGGCCGAGGTCGACGGCATCACCATGGGCGACGTCCGCGACCTGACGAACTTCATCGGCGCCGTCATCGACGAGCGTTCCTTCGCGAAGAACAAGGCCGCGATCGACCGCGCCGCCGCGGACCCGACCTGCGAGATCGTCGCGGGCGGCACGTACGACGACTCGGAGGGCTACTTCGTCCGCCCGACCGTCATCGCGTGCACCGACCCGGCGAACGAGGTCTTCACGACCGAGTACTTCGGCCCGATCCTGGCGATCCACGTCTACGAGGACGCCGAGTTCGACGCGATGCTCGCGCAGATGGAGTCCGTCTCGGCGTACGCCCTGACCGGCGCCGTCATCGCGCAGGACCGCTACGCGGCGGCCGACGCGATGGAGAAGCTCCGCTTCGCGGCGGGCAACTTCTACATCAACGACAAGTCGACCGGCGCCGTCGTCGGCCAGCAGCCCTTCGGCGGCGGCCGTGCTTCGGGCACCAACGACAAGGCCGGCGCGGCATCGAACCTGATGCGCTGGACCTCGACCCGCTCCATCAAGGAGACCCTGGTGGCCCCGACCGACTACGGCTACCCCCACATGGGCTGACCTCCGCCCGCTGAACCCCGCCCCCGTTCCGGTACCCCCAAGTCCGGAGCGGGGGCGGTTTCCATGTCCGGCGGCCTACGCAGACGTAGACCTAGACCTAGACCTAGACCTCGACCAGGACCTGGTCCAGGGACTTGCGGACCAGGTCCGGGACCTCGCAGGCGTCCGACGGGTAGCCGACCGGGATGACCGCGAAGGCCTTCTCGTTCTCGGGGCGGTTCAGGACGTGGGAGAGGAAGCGCATCGGGCTCGGTGTGTGGATCAGGGCGGCCAGGCCGGAGAGGTGGAGGGCCGACAGGAGCATGCCGACCGCGATGCCGACCGACTCGTCGACGTAGTAGTGCTTGTGCTTCGTGCCGTCCTCGCCGAGCCAGTAGCGCTGCTGGAAGACCACGATCAGGGCCGGGGCGTCGGTGAGGTGGGTCTTCACGGCGTCCGTGCCGATGGGGCGCAGGGCCGCCAGCCACTCCTCGCCGAGCCGGCCGTCGTAGGACAGCTGCTCCTCCTGCTCGGCGGCCGCGCGGATCTGTTCCCGTACGGCCGGGTCCTTGACCAGGACGAAGGTCCACGGCTGCTGGTGGGCGCCGGAGGGCGCGGTCGCGGCGCACGCGATGGCGTCCCGGACCGCCTGTTCGGGCACCGGGTCGGTGGAGAAGTGGCGTACGGTCCTGCGCTCGTCCATCCGCGTCCGCAACTCGGCGGCGCGCGCGAGGGATTCCCCGGTCGGCATCCGCTCGGGGCGATAGGGGGCGGGGCGGTACGGCTGGCCGTGGATCGGCGTCCACTGCTGGGTATCGGGCGACATGGGGCGAGTCTGCCGAGCCAATGGTCCAGACCGCCAGAGTTGCGGCGGCCCAATCTGGCCGGTGGGTGATATTTCATGTCCGCATAGCGGATACGGCGGGTGGGGGAGCCCGCTTGATACGGTCCCCGGATGGGTGACGAGGGCACGGAAACCGGACGGGACGTCTCGCTGCGGCACACCGCGCAACTCACCCGGGAGGAGCTGCGGCGGGTGCGGGAGTTGCTCGACGGGGCCTTCGAGGGGGATTTCGGGGACGAGGACTTCGAGCACGCGCTGGGCGGCATGCACGTGCTGGTGTACGAGGCGGACGCGCTCGTCGCGCACGGGAGCGTCGTGCAGCGGCGGGTCCTGCACCGGGGCCGGGCGCTGCGCACCGGGTACGTCGAGGCCGTGGCCGTGCGGGCCGGCCGGCGTCGGCGCGGGCTCGGCGGCGTGGTGATGGAGGCGGTCGAGGGAGTCGTCGAGCGGGCCTACGTGCTCGGGGCCCTCAGCGCCTCCGCCGACGGGGCCCGGCTGTACGCGGGCCGCGGTTGGCGGGTGTGGGGCGGGGAGATCGGGGTGCTCGGGCCCGGCGGGCCCGAGCGGCTGCCCGAGGAAGAGGGCTCGACGTACGTGTGGACGCCGCCCGGCGGCGGGGTGCTCCTCGACCCCGCCGCCGGGCCGCTGCGGTTCGACTGGCGCGACGGCGACGTCCTCTAGCTGCCGCTGATGCTCGGGGCGCCCGTCTCGATGTGGCCCGTGTAGCGGCGCGACCAGGTGCCGTCGGAGTCGGCGAGGACCGTGAAGTCGTACCAGCCGTTGTGGTAGGCGACGGCGTTGAAGTGGTCCTCGCGCGAGGAGTTCGCCGGCACGGTGTACGTCCACGGGCCGTCCGCGCGGTAGGCGTTCGCGCGGATCGTGAAGGTGACCGGCGAGGCCGAGGCGTTCGTCATCTTGAAGTAGAGCGCCGTCTTGCCGGTGCCCGGCTCCACCGCGAAGCGGGACGCGACCTCGATCGACTTGCCCGCCTTCGACGCGTCGCCGATGAAGCGCCGCAGGAAGCGGTTCGGCCCGTGCATCGAGATGTCGTACTTGCCGGAGCCGCTGCCGAGCCCGATGTTGAAGTAGTCCGTCGACGTCGCGCCCGGGTCGACCGTGTACTGCCAGGCCGCGGTGTCCCGGTACTGGTGCGGGTGGATCGAGAAGTGCGCCGGCCGCTTCGCCTCCGTGCCCGCGTTCGTCATCGAGAACCAGGCCAGGATCTTGCCCGCCGCCCCGAACTCGAAGCGGTCCAGGTTCCCGTTGACCTGGTACGGAAGGGCCCGCGCGGGCCGCGTCCCGGCCTCCTGCGCGGGCAGCGCGTTGTCCTGCGGCACCGGGTTGGGGAGCGGGCCGCAGGTCGCCTGACCGATGACCTTGGCGGTCGACGGCAGGCCGGCGGGAACCCCGTAGACCGGGTGCGCGAAGTCGAAGACGCCGGTCAGGTCGCCGACGACCTTGCGGCGCCACGCGCTGATGTTCGGACAGGTGGCCGGGGTGCCCAGCGCCGCCGTCCACGTCTCCATGAAGCGCAGCACGGAGGTGTGGTCGAAGACCTCGGAGCTCACCCAGCCGCCGCGGGTCCACGGGGACATCACGATCATCGGGACCCGGAAGCCGAGTCCGATCGGGGTGCCGTCGATGTACTCGCCGGGCGTGCCGGGCGGGGCGATCGGCGGCGGGACGTGGTCGAAGAAGCCGTCGTTCTCGTCGTAGTTGAGGAAGAGGACGGTGGAGTCGAAGACCTCCGGGTTCGCCGAGAGCGCCCGGTAGACCAGGTCCACGAAGTGCGCGCCGTCACCGGGCGGGGCGTACGGGTGCTCGGAGAAGGCCTCGTTCGCCACGACCCAGGAGACCTGGGGGAGGGTGCCGGCGACGACGTCCGCGCGGATGGCGGCGGCGATGTCGTCGGGGGTGGAGCCGGTGACCTTGGGGACGGAGCCCATGCCCCGGTCCCACAGGGGGTTGCCGGGGGAGGCGTCCGTGAACTTCTTGAAGTAGGCGAGCCCGTTGTCCCCGTAGTTGTCCTGGGCGTTCTGGTACACCTTCCAGCTCATCCCGGCGCGCTGCAGGGCCTCCGCGTACGTCTCCCAGGTCAGCCCGGACTCGTCGCCGCCGTCTTTGCTGCCCGCGTCGATCTTGCCGCTCCACAGGAAGGTGCGGTTGGGGCCGGTCGCGCTCAGGGTGGAGCAGAAGTAGGCGTCGCAGATGGTGTAGTTGTCGGCGAGGCCGTAGTGGAACGGTATGTCGCCGCGGTCGAGGTAGCCCAGGGTGCGGGTGTTGCCGACGCCGGTGACGAAGTTGTCCATGCGGCCCTTGTTCCAGGCCGCGTGCTGCGAGGTCCAGCTGTGCGGGAGGTCGCCGTTGCACTGGGCGAGGGTCTCGCCGTCGACGCCGCCCGCCGGCGGGGTGGAGCTGAGCTTCCACGGGTAGTGGCGGCCGCCCCAGTTGGGCTGGTTGAACATGCCCCAGCCGCCCGGGATGTTGCCGGCCGCGCGGTCGCCGAACCCCCGGACGCCCTTCAGCTTGCCGAAGTAGTGGTCGAAGCTGCGGTTCTCCTGCATCAGGATCACCACGTGCTTCACGTCGGTGATCGTGCCGGACGCGGTGGCCGCGGCCGCCGAGGTCGGCGCGATCGCGGGCAGGGACGCCCCTGCCATCAGCCCGGCGCCGATCCCCACGAATCCTCTGCGGCTGATAGGTGTCACTGGCTGCTCGCCTCCAACTCAAGTGCCCCGCTGGCACATTGACGGCAAGCGTGGCGGTAGCCGCGCCAAAGGTCTACATCCGTGCGGTAAGAACTCGGTGAACATCCGGTCGGCTGGAATCAATCCCCGAGGCGGACGAGCATCTTGCCCAGGTTCTCCCCCCGCAGCATGCCCAGGAAAGCCTCCACGGTGCGGTCGAATCCCTGGACAACGGTGGTGTCGGTTCCCACGCGGCCGCTGCGCAGATGCGGGACCAGGAAGTCCTCCAGCTCCTCCTGCAGATTGGTGTGATTGCGAACCAATACCCCTTCCAGGCGCAGTGACTTGTGTACGACCTCGAAGAGGTTGCGGGGTGCGGCCGGCGAGCGGTCCCCGTTGTACGTCGAGATCGCGCCGACCCAGGCGATCCGTCCGTACTCGCGCAGACTCCCGATCGCGCCCTCCAGGTGGTCCCCGCCCACGTTGTCCACGTACACGTCGATGCCTTCGGGGGCGGCCTTCGCGAGCTGCTCGCCGACCGGCCCGTCGTGGTAGTCGAAGGCGGCGTCGAAGCCGAGCCGCTCCGTGAGGTGGCGGACCTTGGCCGCCGAGCCGGCGCTGCCGACGATCCGGCGCGCGCCGAGCAGCCGGGCGATGTGGCCGGTCGCCGTGCCGACCCCGCCCGCCGCGGCGGACACGAAGAGGTCCTCGCCCGTGCGCAGCGCGGCCGTCCGGGTCAGGGCGGCGTACGCGGTGAGGCCGGTGCCGCCCAGGATGGAGAGGTACGCCTCCAGGGGGACGTCCGCGTGGCCGCGCAGCTTGCGGGTGCCGTCCGCGCCGAGGGTGACGAGGGCGTGCGTACGCCAGCCCTCGCGGTGGAAGACCAGGTCGCCCTCGCGCAGCCCCGGATCGCGGGAGGCGATCACCCGGCCCACCGAGCGGCCCTCCAGCGGGGTGTTCAGCTCGAAGCCGTCCTCGCCGCCGTCCATCATCCCGCGGTGGTACGGGTCCACGGAGAGCAGCAGGTTCTCCACGAGGGCGGTGCCGGGCCCCGGCTCGGGAAGCGGAGTCTGCACGCGGGCGAAGTCGCAGGCGGCGGGGAATCCGGCCGGGCGGGCGATCTGGTGGACGGCGTAGGCGGTGTTCGTGGTCATGGCGCCGACGCTAGGAGGGAATCGCGGGCCCGGGCAGGGGGTTGCGTTCATGGAAGCCGCCGTTCCATGAACGGCGCTCATACAACGAGGTGGGAGCCCTGGTGGCTGAGCTGTTGCCGCAAGAACTGCGGGTCCTGGTCGCCGTCGCCGAGACGGGCGGCTTCTCCGCCGCGGCCGGCGCGCTCGGCCTCACCCAGTCGGCCGTGTCGCACTCGGTGCGCGGCAGCGAGGCCAAGCTCGGCGCGGTCCTGTTCGAGCGCGGCCGCAGTGGAGCCTCGCCCACCCCGGCGGGGGAGCGGGCCGTCGGCCACGCCCGCCGGATCCTGCGGCTGTACGAGGTGATGGGCGCCGAGGCGCGCGGCGCGGGCCGCCAGGCGGAGTCGGTGCACGGCGTGCTCCGCGTCGCCGCGTTCCGCAGCGCGGCCCTGCACCTGCTGCCGCCCGCCCTGGAGCGGCTCGCCGCCCGGCACCCCGGCATCCGCCCCGAGGTCCGGGTGGTCCGGGAGATCGGTGCCGGCACGGCCGGGGAGGTCGCCGCCGGACGCGCCGACCTCGGCATCGCCACGCTGGGCGTCCCGCAGGGCGTACCGCCCGGCCTCGTGACCGGGGTGCTGGTGGAGGAGGCGTACGCCCTGGTGCACCCGGCCGGGCATCCCGACCCCAAGGCGCTGCCGCTGATGGACTGGGACGAGAACTGCGGCTCCTACACGCGCGCCTGGTGGCTGGCGCAGGACTGGATCCCCCGGGCGACCGTCAAGGCGGAGGACGACGCGATGGTGCTGACCATGGTCGGCCGCGGGCTCGGCATGGCGATCATGCCCGAGCTGTCCCTCCGGGAGGCGACCGAAGCCGTCGACATCACCGGTCTGGGTCCGGAGGGGCCGGTGAGGCACGTGGGTTACGTCACCACACCGGAATCAGCTGCCACCCTCGCCGTAAGGGCTCTGATCAGGGAACTTCGCTCCGTGGCCAGGTGAAAACGGAGCCCCCGGAGCGGCCTTCCCGGGGATTTCGCGTCTCAGATAGTAGGAAGTCCGAGTAATTGCCGAGACATACAGCGGGAGCTGGCCTACGTTGTAGAAGCCGAACGTCTCGCCGATCAGGCGAATGGCGGTCGAGAGCGCGCGCCCCATGGCAGGCAACCCCTGCCGCGCACCGCTCCCCGCCTCTTCCGGCGCCTTGAAGGAACCCCTCATCCGTGGCCCCGCCACGCCGTGATCTCAAGGAGTCGATCACCATGACGCACACCCCCTCCACCACCGCCCGCCGCGTCCGCCGCTCCGCCGCCGCCGACGCGGACCGCAGGAACGCCGCCGCCGCCCTCCAGCGCGCGCTGGACCGCCGCGACAACGGCGGGTCGACCGGTCACTGACCGCTGCGGACCGGGTCACCGGCCCCTCGCGGGCCGGCCCCTGCTCGCGCCTGTCCCCCTGCCCTGACCTGCCGCTGAGCGGTTCCCCGGCCCGTGCATGGTGCGTCCACATGGTGGACGCAATGTGTCTGAGGGATGGGACAAGGAGTACGGTTCCACCATGTCGACCAGCATCAATCTCGCAGTGATCCCCGGTGATGGCATCGGCCAGGAAGTCGTGGCTCAGGGACTCAAGGTCCTTACCGCGGTCCTGCCCCAGGATGTGAAGCTGGAGACCAAGGAATACGACCTCGGCGCCCAGCGCTGGCACCGCACCGGTGAAACCCTCCCGGACGCGGAGCTCGAGGCCCTCAAGCACCACGACGCGATCCTGCTGGGCGCCATCGGCGACCCCTCGGTCCCGTCGGGCGTCCTGGAACGCGGTCTGCTGCTGAAGCTCCGCTTCGCCTTCGACCACTTCATCAACCTGCGCCCGTCGAAGCTCTTCCCCAACACGGCCACCCCGCTCGCCGGCCGCCCGGAGATCGACTTCGTCGTGGTCCGCGAGGGCACCGAAGGCCCGTACACCGGCAACGGCGGCAGCCTGCGCACCGGCACCCCGGCCGAGGTGGCCACCGAGGTCAGCCTCAACACGGCCTACGGCGTCGAGCGCGTGGTCCGTGACGCGTACGAGCGTGCCAACGGCCGCCCGCGCAAGAAGCTGACGCTGGTCCACAAGAACAACGTCCTCGTCTACGCCGGTCACCTGTGGAAGAACATCTTCGACAAGGTCGGCCAGGAGTACCCCGAGGTCACCACCGACTACCTGCACGTCGACGCCGCGACGATCTTCTTCGTCACCCAGCCCGAGCGCTTCGACGTCATCGTCACGGACAACCTCTTCGGTGACATCCTCACCGACCTGGCGGCCGCCGTGACCGGCGGAATCGGCCTGGCCGCCTCGGGCAACATCAACCCGACCGGCGCCTTCCCGTCCATGTTCGAGCCCGTCCACGGCTCCGCCCCGGACATCGCCGGCACCGGCAAGGCCGACCCGACCGCGACGATCCTCTCGGTCGCCCTGCTGCTGCGCCACCTCGGCTACGAGGCCCAGGCCGCCCGCATCGAGGACGCGGTCTCCGCCGACCTGGCCGAGCGCGACGGCACCTTCCGGTCCACCGACGCGATCGGCGACGCCCTCGCCGCTCGAGTAGCCGGCTGACCCGGTAGCCCCACCTCCAGGAAGCCGCCGGGTCGCGACCACCGCACCCGGCGGCTTTTCCTGTGCGGCCCCGGGTGCCACCATCTCCCCTGGGCCGCATTCCCCCCGTTTCACCGAAGCCTCCTCCCGCGCGATAATCGAACGCGAGGCCGCGGAATACGGGGAAGCTCGGACGTCCTAGTACGCCGTGAGCGCGGTCCGCCACACACAACCGGTGAAGGACAAGCACTCATGACGACGCCCACGATCGAGCTGAAGCCCTCCTCGAACCCGCTCTCCGCCGCGGAGCGCGACGCGATCCTGGCGAGCCCCGGCTTCGGCCGCCACTTCACCGACCACATGGTGACGGTCAAGTGGACCGAGGGCCGCGGCTGGCACGACGCCGAGCTGGTCCCGTACGCGCCGCTGTCGATGGACCCGGCGAACATGACCCTGCACTACGCGCAGACGATCTTCGAGGGGCTCAAGGCCTACAAGCAGCCCGACGGGACCGTCGCCACCTTCCGCCCGCAGGCCAACGCCGAGCGCTTCCAGTCCTCCGCCCGCCGGATGGCGATGCCGGAGCTGCCGACCGAGCTGTTCATCGCCGCCTGCGACGCGCTGATCAAGCAGGACCGCGCCTGGGTGCCGGACTCCGGCGAGGCCTCGCTGTACCTGCGCCCGTTCATGTTCGCCAGTGAGGTCGGCCTCGGCGTCCGCCCGGCCAACGAGTTCCTCTTCATCGTCATCGCCTCCCCGGCCGGCGCGTACTTCCCCGGGGGCGTCAAGCCCGTCTCCGTCTGGCTCTCCGAGGAGTACGTCCGCGCCGTCAAGGGCGGCACCGGCGCCGCCAAGACCGGTGGCAACTACGCCGCCTCCCTCGTCGCGCAGGCCCAGGCCGCCGAGCACGGCTGCGACCAGGTGGTCTGGCTCGACGCCGTCGAGCACCGCTGGATCGAGGAGATGGGCGGGATGAACCTGTACTTCGTGTACGGCGACCGCATCGTCACCCCCGAGCTCACCGGCTCGCTCCTTCCCGGCATCACCCGCGACTCCCTCCTCACCATCGCCCGCGACCTCGGCTACACCGCCGAGGAGGGCCGCCTCACCACCGAGGACTGGGAGCGTGACAACGCGAACGGCACCCTGACCGAGGTCTTCGCCTGCGGCACCGCCGCCGTGATCACCCCGGTCGGCTCCGTCAAGTCGGAGCGCGCCAACTGGACCCAGGGCGACGGCGAGCCCGGCGAGGTCACCATGAAGCTCCGCAAGGCCCTCCTGGACCTCCAGACGGGCCACACGGCCGACACCCACGGCTGGATGCACCAGCTGGGCTAGTCCGTCCCGTCCCGAAGCACCCGAAGGCCCCCCGCGCATCGTGCGGGGGGCCTTCGGGTGTGAGGGGCAGGGGGGCGTGGTCAGCGCCCCTCCTCCGCCTCGCCTTCGTGCTTCTTCTCGTCTTCGCGCTTCCCGTCCGGGCCGAGGCCCACCAGGGCCTCACCGAAGACGTAGGCCAGGCCCGCGACTCCCTTGACGATCCTGCCCGCCACGTATGCGAGTTCTTCCACGACGCCTCTCCGTGTCGTTCGTGGCGGCCCTCTCGTGTTCGGCCACCGCTGTACTGGTAGACGCCGATGCAGGCCCGAGGGTTGACCGCGAGGCCGAACCGGGGAACCCGCGTACGGGGTGGCTCAGGCGGCGACCGGCTCCTCGGCCGCTTCGGCCGGGGCCGGGGCGGGGGCCGTGCGGGCGGTCAGGGCCGCGTAGACCAGGCCGCCGGTCAGGCCGGAGAGGACGAAGGAGCAGTCCACGCCGCCGGTCAGGGCCAGCAGCGGCCCCTCGTAGAACGGGGTGGTCACGGCGAGCAGGCCGACGCCCGCGCCGACGGCCCAGGAGAGGGTGGCCGGGACGTTCCAGCCGCCGCGGAACCAGTAGACCCCGCCCTTGGCGCGGCGGTTGAAGACCTGCAGGGCCTCGGCGTCGTAGCGGCCGCGGCAGCGGACGTAGCCGATGAGGGTGATCACGGCCCACGGCGTGCCGATCGCGGTCAGCAGCAGCACGAACGAGGTCATCGCGGCCTGTACGTCCCACTCGAAGGAGCCGACGAACACGAACGCGGTGGCCACGGCCGCGGCGATCACGGTGGACGTGGTGCGGGTGGCCTTGGGGACGATGGCGTCCAGGTCGAGGCCCATGGAGTAGAGCATCAGCCCGGCGTTGCCGACGGATCCGGCCGCCGCGGCGACCAGCAGCGGAACCAGGTACCAGAACGGCGCGGCGTCCACCAGCGGACCGGCGTACTCGGCGCCCGCCCGGGCGGCGAGCGCGGTGTAGGTGCCGAAGAGCTGCGGGATCAGCAGCCCGACGAGCAGGCCGAGCCCGGTGGCCCAGAGCACCTTGCGGGAGCTGTGCCGGCGCGGGGAGATGTAGCGGGTGTAGTCGCCGAGCAGGGTGATGAAGGCGACGGGCCCGCTGAGCCCGGCCGCCACGGCGGCGAGCAGCCAGGTCGGCCAGAAGGAGCCGAGCAGGTACGCGGTGTCGGGCGGGGCGGCCGCGGTGAAGTCGGGGGCGTAGGCGAACACGCCGACGGCCAGCAGCAGCACCATGCCGATGGAGAGCACCTTGCTCATGCGCAGCAGCAGCCGGTAGCCGAAGACGGCCGCGACGACGGTACACGCGGCGAGCACGCCGTACATGACGGCCCGGGAGACGCCGGTGTCCGGCAGTCCGGTGAGCCGGGACAGGGAGCCGACCATCACGTCGCCGCCTATCCACAGGGTCAGCGCGGTGTAGCCGAGCGAGAGGAGCAGGCCGACCACCGAGCCGACGAGGCGGCCGCGGACGCCGAACTGGGCGCCGCTGGAGGTGGAGAGGTTGGTCCCCGTGCGCAGGGAGACGAGCGCCAGCGGCGCGGTGAAGGCGATGCCGACGAGGGTGCCGGTCACGATGGCGGTGACCGACGGCCACAGACCCAGTCCGAAGGACGGGGGCAGCCAGCCGAAGACGATCACACCGAGGCAGAGATTGGAGCCGAGGAGGATCGAGATCAGGTCACGGGGACCGCTCGTCCGTTCCTCCTCCGGGATGGTGTCGACTCCGCGCTGTTCGATGGGCATGGGGGGACTCCCTTGGCAGGGCGGGGGGTGGCAATGCACTGTTTGAGCGACACTCAATGTGACCTAAGCCCTGGTCTCAGGTCAATGCTTCATTGAAGAGAAATGAAGAGTTAGAGTGATGCTCTAACCCATCGACTCAAAGGGTGGTGGATCGGCGTGCGGCTGACCCCTACGGAGCGCGACCGGCTGCTTCTCCGCAGCGCTGCGGAACTGGCCAGGGCCCGACGGGCCCGCGGACTCAAACTCAACGTCCCGGAGGCCACCGCGCTCATCGCGGACACGGTCTGCGAGGCCGCGCGCGACGGCAAACGGCTGGCCGAGGCCATCGAGGAGGCCCGCTCCGTGCTGGGCCCCGCCGACGTGCTGCCCGGCGTCAGCGACGTGGTCACCGAGGTGCACGTGGAGGCCGTCTTCGACGACGGATCCCGCCTCGCGGTGGTCTCGTCCCCGATCCGGGGCGCCGTCGGCCTGGGCGAGGACGCCCCGGGCGCGGTCGTGCCCGGTCCCGGAGCCCCGCAGCCCGAGCCCACGGTCCACCTGCGCGTGCGCAACACGGCCCCGGTGCCGGTGAGCGTCACCTCCCACTTCCACTTCTTCGAGGCCAACCCGCGCCTCGACTTCGACCGTGCGGCGGCGTACGGCATGCGCCTGTGCGTACCGGCGGGCTCGTCCGTACGGTTCGACCCGCACGGCGAGGGCGAGGTCGGCCTCGTCCCCATCGGCGGGGACCGCGTCGCGATCGGCTTCGCGGGACTGGTCGACGGACCGCTGGACGCCCCGGGCGCCAAGGCCGAAGCCCTGCGCCGCGCGGCCGCCTGCGGCTACCTCGGCACCGAGACCACCGACGGCACGGACGGAGACCAGGCGTGAGCAAGCAGACCCGGCACAGCGACCACTGCGCACCCGGCAGCCGCCACATCGACCCGCACGAGTACGCCTCCGTCTTCGGCCCCCGGGCCGGGGACCGGGTGCGGCTCGGCGACTCCGGTCTGACCGTCCGGGTGGAGTCGGACGCGCAGAAGCCCGGGGACGAGTTCCTGGCCGGCTTCGGCAAGACGGCCCGCGACGGCCTGCACCTGAAGGCCGCCGCCGTCCGCGACACCTGCGACGTGGTGATCAGCAACGTGCTGGTCATCGACGCCGTCCTCGGTATCCGCAAGGTCTCCATCGGCATCCGCGAGGGCCGCATCCACGCGATCGGCCGAGCCGGCAACCCCGACACCCTCGACGGGGTGGACGTGGTGGTCGGCACGGGGACGAGCATCGTCTCCGGCGAAGGCATGATCGCCACCGCGGGCGCCGTCGACACCCACGTGCACCTGCTCTCCCCGCGCATCATGGAGGCCTCGCTCGCCGCGGGCGTCACCACGATCATCGGGCAGGAGTTCGGCCCGGTCTGGGGCGTCGGGGTCAACTCCCCGTGGGCGCTGAAGCACGCCTTCAACGCCTTCGACGCCTGGCCCGTCAACATCGGCTTCCTGGCCCGCGGTTCCTCCTCGGACCCGGCCCCGCTGGTCGAGGCCCTCGCCGAAGGAGGGGCCTGCGGCTTCAAGGTCCACGAGGACATGGGCGCGCACACCCGCGCCCTGGACACCGCCCTGCGCGTGGCCGAGGAGCACGACGTCCAGGTCGCCCTGCACAGCGACGGCCTCAACGAGTGCCTCTCCGTGGAGGACACCCTGCGGGTGCTGGACGGCCGGACCATCCACGCCTTCCACATCGAGGGCTGCGGCGGCGGCCACGTCCCCAACGTCCTGAAGATGGCGGGCGTACCGAACGTCATCGGCTCCTCCACCAACCCGACCCTGCCCTTCGGCCGGGACGCGGTCGCCGAGCACTACGGGATGATCGTCTCCGTCCACGACCTCAAGCCGGACCTCCCCGGCGACGCCGCCATGGCCCGCGACCGGATCCGCGCGGGCACGATGGGGGCCGAGGACGTCCTGCACGACCTCGGCGCGATCGGCATCACCTCCTCCGACGCCCAGGGCATGGGCCGCGCGGGCGAGACCATCCGGCGCACCTTCGCCATGGCCGCCAAGATGAAGGGCGAGCTGGGACCGCTGGCCGGCGACGGCGAGGGCGACGACAACGCCCGCGTGCTGCGCTACATGGCCAAGCTGACCATCAACCCGGCCATCGCCCACGGCCTGGCCCACGAGATCGGCTCCATCGAGGTCGGCAAGCTCGCCGACATCGTGCTGTGGCGCCCCCAGTTCTTCGGCGCCAAGCCGCAGCTGGTCCTCAAGTCCGGCTTCCCGGCCTACGGAGTCACCGGCGACCCCAACGCCGCCACCGACACCTGCGAACCGCTGGTCCTCGGCCCGCAGTTCGGCTCGTACGGGGCCACCGCGGCCGACATCTCCGTCGCCTTCGTCTCGGCCGCCGCGGCGGCCCTCGGCAGCGACGAGATGCCGACCCGCAGGCGCCGGGTCGCCGTCCGCGGCACCCGGGGCATCGGCCCCGGGAACCTGCTCCTCAACTCCCGGGTGGGCGCGGTCGATGTGGACGCGCGCAGCGGACTCGTCTCCCTCGACGGGGAACCGCTGCGCTCCGAAGCCGCCGAATCGGTCTCCCTCAACCGCCTGTACTTCTTGTGAACCAGCACAGTCTGTAAGTCAGCACAGCCTCTAAGGACCCTCCTGCCATGACCGACACCACGCCCGTGAACGCCGGATTCCGGATGCCCGCCGAGTGGACGCCCCACGAGCGCACCTGGATGGCCTGGCCCAGCCCCAACCCCACCTTCACCACCGAGCAGGAGCTCGCCGAAGCCCGCGAGGCCTGGGGCGCCGTCGCCCGCGCGGTGCGCACGTACGAGCCGGTGACCCTGGTGGTCTCGCCGGGTGACGCCGAGAGCGCCCGCGCCGTCGTCGGCGACGACATCGAGCTGGTCGAGCGCGAGCTCGACGACGCCTGGATGCGCGACATCGGCCCGACCTTCGTCACCAACGAGGCCGGCGAGCTGGCGGCCGTCGACTGGACCTTCAACGGCTGGGGCGCCCAGGACTGGGCCCGCTGGGACCACGACTCGAAGGTGGCCCGGGAGATCTCCGACATCGTCGGGACCCGCACCTACAGCACCGCGCTGGTCAACGAGGGCGGCGCCATCCACGTGGACGGCGAGGGCACCGTGCTCCTCACCGACACCGTGCAGCTCGGCAAGGGCCGCAACCCCGACTGGACCCGCGAGCAGGTCGAGGCCGAGATCCACGCCCACCTGGGCACCACCAAGGCGATCTGGCTCCCGTACGGACTGGCCGGCGACTACGGCACCTACGGCACCCAGGGCCACGTGGACATCGTCGCCGCCTTCGCCCGCCCCGGCGTGGTCATGGTCCACAGCCAGCCCGACCCGGCCCACCCGGACCACGAGCGCGGCAAGACCATCGCCGCCCTCCTGCGCGCGTCCACCGACGCCCGGGGCCGGCAGCTCCAGGTCGTGGAGATCCCGGCGCCGACCGTGCTGGAAGAGGACGGGGAGTGGGTCGACTACTCCTACATCAACCACTACCTGTGCAACGGCGGCGTGGTCCTGTGCGCCTTCGACGACCCGCGCGACGAGGAGGCCGCGGAGATCTTCCGCGGCCTGTTCCCCGAGCGGACCGTGACGCTCGTCGACGCACGTACGATTTTCGCCGGGGGTGGCGGTATCCACTGCATCACCCAGCAGCAGCCGAAGGTCTGACCCGAGAGGGCGGCCGGGACGAGGAGTGGGCCATGGTGGCGGGTGAGGTACGTGCCGCGCGCAAGAACGCGCCGCCGCGCGAGGACGTACTGGTCGCCGCGATGGCCACCATCGCCGAACGCGGCCTGGACGGCCTGACCATGGCCGGCCTGGGCCGCCAGGTCGGCATGAGCAGTGGCCACCTCCTCTACTACTTCCGCACCAAGGACGAGCTCCTGCTGCAGACCCTGGAGTGGAGCGAGGCGGCGCTCGGCACCCGGCGCCGCGCCCTGCTGTCCCGGCGCGGCCCGGCGCGCGAGCGCCTGCAGGCCTACGTGGACCTGTACGTGCCCGAGGGTGCACGCGATCCGCACTGGACCCTGTGGCTGGAGGTCTGGAACCGCTCGCAGAACGCGGGACCGGGGGAGCGGGACCGCCAGGGGGCCATCGAGGGCGCCTGGCACCGCGACCTGGTGGCCCTGCTCGCCGAAGGCATCTCGCGCGGAGAGTTCCGCCCCGTGGACCCGGACCGTTTCGCGGCCCGGCTGCGGGCCCTGCTCGACGGGTTCAGCATCCAGGTCGCCGTGGGCCTGCCCGGGATAGGGCGGGGGGACATCCTGGAGCACGTCGGGGAGTTCCTCAGCGAGGCGCTGACTCCGGGGGCCTGACCCCGGAGCGCTGATCCCGGGGGCGCCGCCCCCGGGTCGGGCCTCCCGCACGGGCGGCCCCGCCCGGCCCGCGGACCGGCCTGCCCGCATGCTGAGATCCCCGTCCATGCGCGGCATGCGGTATGGCAGACTGCCGACGTGCCTGCTCAGCTCATGATTATGGACAGCAGCGCGCCGGTCCCCAGTGGCCGCTGAGCCGCGGAAGAACTTCGCGGAGGCGGCCACCGTGCCCCAGACCCGCGCGCAGACCTCTCGCACCCGCGAGAGGTTTTTTCGTTTTCCGGCCCGAACATGCCGGGAACGGGCGGCGCGCGATGATGGGGGCAGTGGCGTCGGCCTGCCCGAGGGCGGGCATCCGGAACCACCCATCCGACAGGAGTCAGATCAGCATGACGACGACAGAGGCGACCGAGCCGACTGCGCCGGCTTCGGGCCCCGGCCCCGATGACGGGTTCCACGTCTTCGACACGACCCTGCGCGACGGTGCCCAGCGTGAGGGCATCAACCTCACGGTCGCGGACAAGCTGACGATCGCCCGGCACCTGGACGACTTCGGGGTGGGGTTCATCGAGGGCGGCTGGCCCGGCGCCAACCCCCGCGACACGGAATTCTTCTCCCGGGCCCGCGCGGAGATCGACTTCAAGCACGCCCAGCTCGTCGCCTTCGGCGCGACCCGCCGGGCGGGCGGCTCGGCCGCCACCGACCCGCAGGTCCGCGCCCTGCTGGAATCCGGCGCCCCGGTGATCACCCTGGTCGCCAAGTCCCACGACCGGCACGTCGAGCTGGCCCTGCGCACCACCCTCGACGAGAACCTGGAGATGGTCCGCGACACCGTCGCCCACCTCGTCTCCCAGGGCCGCCGGGTCTTCGTCGACTGCGAGCACTTCTTCGACGGCTACCGGGCCAACGCCGAGTACGCGAAGTCCGTCGTACGCGCCGCCCACGAGGCCGGCGCCGACGTCGTGGTCCTCTGCGACACCAACGGCGGCATGCTGCCCGCGCAGATCGCCGCGACCGTGGCGACCGTACTGGCCGACACCGGCGCCCGCCTGGGCATCCACGCCCAGGACGACACCGGCTGCGCCGTCGCCAACACGCTGGCCGCCGTGGACGCCGGCGCCACGCACGTGCAGTGCACCGCGAACGGCTACGGCGAGCGGGTCGGCAACGCCAACCTCTTCCCGGTCGTCGCCGCCCTGGAGATCAAGTACGGCCGTACGGTCCTCCCGGCCGGTGCCCTGGCCGAGATGACCCGGATCTCGCACGCCATCGCCGAGGTCGTCAACCTCACCCCCTCCACGCACCAGCCCTACGTCGGCGTCTCCGCCTTCGCGCACAAGGCGGGCCTGCACGCCTCGGCCATCAAGGTCGACCCGGACCTCTACCAGCACATCGACCCGGCGCGGGTCGGCAACACCATGCGGATGCTCGTCTCCGACATGGCCGGCCGGGCCTCCATCGAGCTCAAGGGCAAGGAGCTCGGCGTCGACCTCGGCGGGGACCGCGCGCTGGTCTCCCGCGTGGTGGAGCGGGTCAAGGAGCGGGAGCTCCAGGGCTACACGTACGAGGCCGCCGATGCCTCCTTCGAGCTGCTGCTGCGCGCCGAGGCCGAGGGCCGGGCGCGCAAGTACTTCCGCATCGAGTCCTGGCGGGCCATCGTCGAGGACCGCCCCGACGGCACGCACGCCAACGAGGCCACGGTGAAGCTGTGGGCCAAGGGCGAGCGGATCGTCGCCACCGCGGAGGGCAACGGCCCGGTCAACGCGCTGGACCGCGCGCTGCGCGTCGCCCTGGAACGCTTCTACCCCCAGCTCGCGAAGTTCGAGCTGATCGACTACAAGGTCCGCATCCTGGAGGGCGCACACGGCACGTCGTCCACGACCCGGGTCCTGGTCACCACGACGGACGGCGCCCGCGAATGGAACACGGTCGGCGTCGCGCCGAACGTCATCGCCGCCTCCTGGCAGGCCCTGGAGGACGCCTTCACCTACGGCCTCCTCCACGCGGGTGTGGAGCCGGCGGAGTAGTCGGCGCGGCAGTCGCGCAACCATCGGCCGACGCCGTCTCGCCGTGCTCCGGCGGGGTGAGACGGCGGGCTGGTGGGCCCTTATGTCCAACTCACACAGAATTGCACCCGTTCGGGTAGCGTCATGGATATGAGGACCAGGCTTATATCCGTACCTTTTGGATCGCTGCTGGCCGCTCTGCTGCTGGCGCTGTCCGCGACCGCGCTGCTGGTCGCCCCGCAGGCCTCGGCGGCCGACGGGACCACCACCGTGGCGGAGGCCCTCAAGAAGGGCCCGGTCTACGTGGACCCCCGCGCCGAGGCGCAGCTGCCGCCCGCGCAGGCGCAGGCGCTCGCGGAGAAGATCAAGGATGCCGGGAAGCCGGTGTTCGTGGCCGTGCTGCCGGCCAGCGCCGAGTTCCCCGCCGCCAGCGTGCTCAAGACGGTCCGTACCGAGACCGGCATCACCGGGCTCTACGCGATCCGGCTCGGGGACGGCTTCAACGCCGGCGCCGACAGGGCCGTCATGCCGGGCAACGCGGTCCGCAACCTGGTCGACGCCGTCAAGGCGGGCGGATCCGCCGACGCGACCGCGAGCACCGAGCTCAACACCTTCGTGGACCAGGCCCTTGCCCAGGCCAAGGGCAAGGCCCCGGCCTCCTGGGGCACCGCGAGCACCGACAGCGGGGCCCCGGTGGGCGCCCTGATCGGGCTCGGCGTGGTGGCCGCGGTCGGCGGAGGCGGGGCGTACGCGCTGGTCAAGCGCAACCGCAAGAAGAAGGAAGAGCTCCGGCGCGAATCCATCGCCCGGCTGAGCGTGGTCGTCGACGAGGACATCACGGCCTTCGGTGAGGAGCTGGAGCGCCTCGACTTCCACCCCGGTGAGCCCGGTGCCGACGACGCCATGCGCGCGGACTACGAGCAGGGCCTCGACTCGTACGAGAAGGCCAAGCAGATCATGGCCTCCGTGCAGCATCCGGAGGAGGTCAAGGGGGTCACCCAGGCGCTCGAGGACGGCCGGTACGCCCTGGCCCGCCTCGACGCGCGCCGGCAGGGCCGGCCGCTGCCCGAGCGCCGCGCACCCTGCTTCTTCGACCCGCGCCACGGGCCGAGCACCGAGGACGCCACGTGGGCCCCGGCGGGCGGTGCCGCCCGTACGGTCCCGGTCTGCACGGCGGACGCCGTCCGGCTGCGCGACGGCCAGGACCCGGCGGTCCGCACCGTCGACACCGAGCACGGTCCGCGCCCCTACTACGACGCCGGCCCGGCGTACGGTCCCTGGGCCGGCGGCTACTTCGGCGGCGGCATCCTGCCCGGCCTGCTCATGGGCACGATGCTCGGTTCGATGATGTCCAGTCCGGCCTACGCCTCCGACTTCGGCGGCGGCAACGGCTTCGACGGCAACGGCTTCGACGGCGGCGACGTCTCCGGAGCCGACTTCAACCCGTCCGACTTCGGCGGCGGGGACTTCGGTGGCGGAGGCGGCTTCGACGGCGGCGGGTTCGGCGGGGGCGACTTCTAGCCGCCCCGGCCCCGCCCGGGGTCACGCCTGCTTGATCGCCGAGATGTCGAAGGTCAGCTTCACCTTGTCGCTGACCATCACGCCGCCGGTCTCCAGGGCCGCGTTCCAGGTCAGGCCCCAGTCGGAGCGCAGGATCTCGGCCGAGCCCTCGAACCCGACGCGCTCGTTGCCGTAGACGTCGGTGGCCGCGCCGCCGAACTCCAGGTCGATGGAGAGCGGGCGGGTGACGTCCTTGATGGTCAGCTCGCCGGTGATGCGGTACGTGTCCCCGCCGAGCTGCTGAGCCCCGGTGGATCGGAAGGTCATCAGCGGGAAGGTCTCGGCGTCGAAGAAGTCCCCGGAGCGCAGGTGGCCGTCGCGGTCGCCGATGCCGGTGTCGATGGAGGCGATCTTCACGTCGATGGAGGCGGTGGAGCGGGACGGGTCGGCGCCGTCCAGGTGCAGGGAGCCCTCGTGGTCGGCGAAGGAGCCGCGCACGTTGGTGACCATCGCGTGGCGGACGGTGAAGCCGATGCTGCTGTGGGAGGGGTCGATGACGTAGTCGCCGGTGAGTGCGGCGAGGGCCGGGTCCACGTCGAGGGTGGCGACGCCGGTCGTGGTGGTGACGGCGTCCTGCGTGCGGCGGGTGAAGAGACCCATGACTGCTCCTTGGTGGGGGTGCCGCTCGATGTCGGCACTCGTTGAACTTTCAACAACAATGACGCTAGACCCATTCCGTTCAAATTTCAACCTCTCGATTTCTTGCGCGTGGCTTGGACGTGCCTTGGTGGCGGCTTGGCGGGAATTTTGTGGGAAACCAACAAAGGACCCGCGTCCTGCCTGGTGAGGACCGCTGTACCCCCGGTGGTTCTGTCCGGGACGGACAGCGGAAGACACCCGACACTGTGTGGATTCGACGGAGGGTTTTTCCGGTCCGGCTTCGTAAGGTCATTACATGACCGTTGTGGACCAGATTCCGAGCGAGCCGACGGACGCCCGCGGGCGCGTGGCCGAGCTGCACGACCTGCGTGAGCAGGCGCGGCGTGGCCCGAGTGACCGGGCGACCGAAGCGCAGCATGCCAAGGGCAAGCTCACCGCCCGTGAGCGGATCGCGTTGCTGCTCGACGAGGGTTCCTTCAAGGAGGTCGAGCAGCTGCGCCGCCACCGGGCGACGGGGTTCGGCCTGGAGGCCAAGAAGCCGTACACCGACGGTGTCATCACCGGGTGG
This sequence comes from Streptomyces sp. NPDC006450, assembly GCF_040612195.1. Taxonomy (NCBI): domain Bacteria; kingdom Bacillati; phylum Actinomycetota; class Actinomycetes; order Kitasatosporales; family Streptomycetaceae; genus Streptomyces; species Streptomyces sp. NPDC006450. The sequence goes on from NZ_JBEXPT010000017.1 coordinate 72,043, forward strand.
GGCACGGTCGAGGGCCGGACGGTCTTCGTCTACGCGCACGACTTCCGGATCTTCGGCGGTGCGCTGGGCGAGGCCCACGCCCAGAAGATCCACAAGATCATGGACATGGCCATCTCGGCCGGTGCCCCGCTGGTCTCCCTGAACGACGGCGCGGGTGCCCGTATCCAGGAGGGCGTCTCCGCGCTCGCCGGCTACGGCGGCATCTTCCAGCGCAACACCAGGGCCTCGGGCGTGATCCCGCAGATCTCGGTGATGCTGGGCCCCTGCGCCGGCGGCGCGGCCTACTCCCCGGCGCTGACGGACTTCGTGTTCATGGTCCGGGAGACCTCGCAGATGTTCATCACCGGCCCGGACGTGGTCCGCGCGGTGACCGGCGAGGAGATCACCCAGAACGGGCTCGGCGGCGCGGACGTGCACGCCGAGACCTCCGGCGTCGCGCACTTCGCGTACGACGACGAGGAGACCTGCATCTCCGAGGTCCGCTACCTCATCACGATGCTGCCCTCCAACAACCGCGAGAACCCCCCGGTCCACGAGACCAGCGACCCGGCCGACCGCCGCTCCGACGTCCTGCTCGACCTCGTGCCCGCCGACGGCAACCGCCCCTACGACATGCTCAAGGTCATCGAGGAACTCGTCGACGAAGGCGACGTCCTGGAGATCCACGAGCGCTGGGCCCGCAATATCATCTGCGCCCTCGCGCGGCTGGACGGCCAGGTCGTCGGCATCGTCGCCAACCAGCCCGGCCACCTCGCCGGCGTCCTGGACATCGAGGCCTCGGAGAAGGCCGCGCGCTTCGTCCAGATGTGCGACGCCTTCAACATCCCGATCATCACCCTCCTGGACGTGCCCGGGTTCCTGCCGGGCGTCGACCAGGAGCACGGCGGCATCATCCGGCACGGAGCCAAGCTGCTGTACGCGTACTGCAACGCGACGGTGCCGCGGATCTCGCTGATCCTGCGCAAGGCCTACGGCGGCGCGTACATCGTCATGGACTCCCAGTCCATCGGCGCCGACCTGACCTACGCCTGGCCCACCAACGAGATCGCGGTGATGGGCGCCGAGGGCGCCGCCAACGTCATCTTCCGCCGGCAGATCGCCGACGCCGAGGACCCCGAGGCGATGCGCGCCCGCATGGTCAAGGAGTACAAGGCCGAGCTGATGCACCCGTACTACGCGGCCGAGCGCGGCCTCGTCGACGACGTCATCGACCCCGCCGAAACCCGCGAGGTCCTCGTCGCCGCCCTCGCCATGCTCCGCAACAAGCACGCCGACCTGCCGTCCCGCAAGCACGGCAACCCGCCCCAGTAGACGTCGAAGGAGAACTGCCACCGATGAGCAATGCCACCGGCACCCTGCTGAAGGTAGAGAAGGGCAACGCCGAGCCCGAGGAGCTGGCCGCGATCACCGCGATCCTGCTCGCCCGCGCCGCCGCCGCCCCCGAGGAGCCCTCGGCCGCCACCGCCCGTTCCCAGGCCGGCTGGCGCCGCCTGGAGCGCACCCCCGGCTTCCGCGGCCCGCGCAGCTGGCAGGGCTAGTACGCGAAGCCCCGCGGGCACCACGCGAAAGGCCCCCGCACTCCTCGGAGTGCGGGGGCTTTCGCGTACGCGGGTGCGACCCGGCGCGAAGGCCGGGGGCGGCTACCGCAGGCGGGCCATGAGGGCGTGCTCGACCAGGGTGATGAGCGCGCTCTTGGCGTCCGCGCGGTGGCGGGCGTCGGTGGTGATGATGGGGGCGTCCGGGCCGATCTGCAGGGCCTCGCGGACTTCCTCCGGGGTGTAGGGCTGGTGCCCGTCGAAGCCGTTGAGGGCGATGACGAAGGGCAGGCCGCTGTTCTCGAAGTAGTCGACGGCCGGGAAGCAGTCGGCCAGACGGCGGGTGTCGACGAGGACCACGGCGCCGATGGCGCCGCGGACGAGGTCGTCCCACATGAACCAGAAGCGGTCCTGACCGGGGGTACCGAAGAGGTACAGGATCAGGTCCTGGTCCAGGGTGATGCG
>NZ_JBEXPT010000018.1:0-72671 GCF_040612195.1 Streptomyces sp. NPDC006450
CTTCCGGGTCCGGTCGGCGCCCGTTCCGGTCACTTGCCGGTACCGGTCACGCCTGCGCGGGGTGGGTCAGCGGCGGAGCTTCAGGCGGTGTACCCCGCCGTCGACCGCGCCGACGTAGAGCGTGCGGCCGTCGGCGGCGGCGGCCAGCTTGGTGGTGTCGGTGTTCTGCAGACCGCTCGAAATGTTTTCCCACGTCAGACCGTTGTCGGTGCTGCGCAGTACGCCCCGGCCGCCTTGGACGAGTCCCGACGCGGTGGAGGAGGTGGTGGCCGCGTAGAGCGCTTCGCCGGCCTTCAGCAGGTCCGAGACGTGGACCGCGAGCGGGCCGGTGTCGGCGGTGCGGAACGTCTTGCCGCCGTCGGTGCTGACCCGGATGGACGAACCTCCCACGATCAGGCGTCCCCCGTCCGTCGTGATCGCGGAAACCGGACCCTCGGCGACCTTGGTCTTGGTGACGCCGCCGTCGTCCGAGCGGTAGAGGCCCGAGGCGTTGCCCAGCCAGAGGCGCCGCGGGTCGCGCGGGTCACCGGCCATGGCATCGAAGGACCTCTCGTGGAAGAGGTTCTTCCACGTCCTGCCGCCGTCGGACGTCGCGAACAGCCCGTCGCCGAAGATGCTCCGGAAGCTGATCGCCACCCGGTTCGGGGAGGCCGGGTGGACCAGGATCGAGGTCGGTATCTCCGACGACGTGCCCTTCACCTGCCAGGTCCGGCCGGCGTCACGGCTGCGGGAGACCTCGAAGAGGCCGGTCGCCGTGCGCCGGACCTGCCACACCACCTTGGTGTCCGCGGGCGAGACGGCGATGTGCGAGGTGAGGCGACCGGTCATGCCCTCGCCCCCGGACTGGCCCCACTCGGGACCGGCGACGGGGATCGCGGTGCGGTAGGTGCCGCTCACGGTGCCGGCGAGCAACTGGTCGCCGCTGGCCGCGAGGGCGAAGGCGGTCAGGCCCTGGACACCGATCCTGCGGTAGCCGGTGCCGTCGGCCGAGCCGCGGTACAGGCCGTCCTGTTCACTGGACACGGTCACCGAGCCGTCGGCCCAGCGGTCGTAGTCCATGGGGATGGCCGCCTTCGAGGGGGCGGGCACCGCCTTCCAGGTCCTGCCGTGGTCGCGGCTCACCTGCCCGGCGCCGAACAGCGCCCGTACGTACAGGTCGCCGCCGGAGGCGGTCAGCCCGTTGCCGCCCTCCGGCAGGGGGAGCAGGGTGGACCAGGTGCGGCCCTTGTCGTAGGAGCCGCGGACGCCCCTACCGGGGACGTAGGCCGCCACCACGGTGGAGTCGGCCGCGAGACCGCGGATGGTGTTCACCGGCTCGTCGAGGACCAGGCGCGCCGTCCCGGGGTCGCCCTTGCCGACGCCGTCGATCCGCCAGACCCCGTCGAAGGTCGCCAGGTACAGGGTGTCGCCGACGAGACTGGCCTCGCGGACGCCACCGGTGACACCGGTGGGGTACGTCGCCCAACTGTCGCCTGCGTCCGTGCTGACCAGCAGGGTGCCGCCGACCATCGCGGCGAGGGTACGGGTCTGCTCGTCCGCGACGAACTCGTCGATGTGCGCGTCGGGCACGTCGAGCTTGCGCCAGGTGCGGCCGTTGTCGTCGGTGCGCAGGATCGTTCCCCGGCGGGTGGGGTCGGCGGCCGTGTTCACGGCGTACCACCAGCGATCGGGGCGGCGGGCGTCGACCACGACCGCCCCGGTGCCGTTGCCGTCGGCGATCGGCAGTCTGCCCACCTGGCGCCAGTTGGCGCCGCCGTCGGTGCTCAGCCAGGGAGCTGCCTTGCGGTACTGGGTCACGACGGCCTGCTTCGGCCGGGCGGGAGAGAGCGCGACGTGGCCGGCCTCGCTGTTCGGGCCGATGGGCTCCCAGCGCTGCCCGCGGCTGTCGGCGGGCGTGACCTCGAAGGCGCTGGATCCGGTGATCCGGCGGCCGTCGGTGGTCGTGGCCCGCACGGCCAAGCGGTAGGCGCCGGACGCCTTCCCGGTTACGTCGGCCTGGTAGTAGCCGGCTCCGTTCATGGTGGTGGGCAGCGTGAAGGCCTTGCCGCGCGGCGGCGTGACCGTGATCTGCGGCGGCGCGTTGAGGGCGGCCGGAGAGGCGATGTGCACGGTGGAGCGGCCGTCGCTCGGGTCGGGGGACGCCTGGACGACCAGGTGCCGCACGACGAGCAGGTACGGCACCCGCAGGGCCGGACCGCGATCGGGGGTGGCGGTGATCCGGCCGTGGATCTCCGTGTCGGTGGCCGGGCGGTCGGTGCGCAGGGTGGCCGTCACGGTCGCGGAGCCCCCGGCGGGGACGGTGACCCGCGCCGGGGTCACGGTGGTGGGCCCGCTGCTGCTCAGATTGACGGTCAGCGGTTCCTTGCCGGGGTTGGCCAGCCGTACCTTCGCGGAGGCGCCGACGGTCTTGTCCGACAGGTCCGCGAGGCCGAACGACACGGCCGTCGGGGAGGAGCTGAGGCCGGCCGAGGCCGCGGCGGCCACGTCGAGCCGCCCGTTGCCGTGGACGGTTGGTCCGGTGCCGGCGAGCGGCTTCGCGCTGCCGACCAGTGCGGACTTGATCCCGTCCGGGCTCTGGTCCGGGCGTAGTTGGCGCAGCAGGGCGGCGGCTCCGGCAACGTGCGGGCTCGCCATCGAGGTGCCCGACATGCGGTAGACGCCGGGTGCGTACATCGAGGTGGGGATCGTGGAGCGGATCTCCACGCCGGGTGCGACCAGGTCGGGCTTGAGGCCGAATCCGGTGCCCGGTCCACGCGAGGAGAACGAGGCGATCTCGTCGGTGGAGTCGGTGCCGCGCAAGGTGACGGATACTGTGCCGGCGGCCATTTCACGGCTCAGCTGGGCGTACTGGGTCGTGTCGATGCCCATGACGACCAGGTGGTCCATGCGCAGCGAGTCGCCGGAGGCGGCGCTCCGGTTGAGCTCGGGGCGGGCCGGGGTCGCCGGGACCTCGACCGTTCCCGGGGTAGCGGCGAGCACCGGTCCGTCGTGGGACGGGAGGCCGCCGAGCACGGCGAGCGCGCCGCGCTTCTCGGCCTCGCGCGCCCAGTCGATGTCGCTCCCGCTCAGGACCTCCGTGCTGGGCGGGACGAGGATGTCGGCGCGCAGGATCTTGCCCCGCACGTCACCGACCCGCTTCCAGTCCTCGGCGGTGCCCGCGCCGACGTCCACGAGCGGCGCGGTGACCGGTTCCCGGGGCGGGTTCGCGGAGAGGATTCCCCGGTAGGTCTGGATCAGTTCGGGCTTCGCGCCCGCCAGGTAGGCGCTGGGCTTCTGCAGCCCGCTGGTGGAGGCGCCGACCGCGATGACGCCGTCGGCCGAGGCAGGGGAGTTGACGGTGCCACTGCCGGGGCCGTCGTTGCCCGCCGCGGCGACGACCACGACTCCGGCCCGCACGGCGGCGGTCGCCGCGCGGCCCAGCGGGTCGGTGCCGTCGCCGGGGCCGCCGAGGCTCATGTTGATGACATCGGCCGGGTGGGGGTTGGCGGGGTCGGCCGCCGCCTCGATGCCGGCGATGATGTCGGAGGTGTAGCCGCTGCCGTCGGCGCCGATGACCTTGTAGGCCAGCAGGCTCGCGTCGGGCGCCATGCCGGTGACGCCCCCCTTCGAGGCCGCCTTGCCCGCGATGATGCCCGCGACGTGGGTGCCGTGGCCGTTGTCGTCCATCGGGTCGTCGTCGCCGTTGGCGAAGTCGAAGCCGCCGACGACCTTGTGGCCCTTGCCGAAGCCGCCGCCCAGGTCGGGGTGGCCGTAGTCCACGCCGCTGTCCAGGACCGCCACGACGGTGCCCTTGCCGGTGGCCTTCACCCCGGCCGGGTCCTTGCGCTTCCAGACGTCGGGCGCGCCGGTCAGCGGCACGCTGGCGTCCGTGCGCACCTGGATCCGGGTGTCGGGACGGACGCTGAGGACGCCCGGCTGCCCGGCCAGCCGCGCCGTCTCGGAGGTGGGCACCGTCATCGCCACGGCGTTGACGAGCAGGCCGAGTTTGCGGGGCGAGGCGGGGTGCAGGCCCGCCTTCCGGACCGTCTCGACGAAGGCGTCCTGCCGCGCCGCCAGGGCCCGCCGGGCGTCGCCGACGGCGGAGGCGGTGCCGGCGGCCGGAGAGGTGAGCGAGCCGCCGGGGGCTGCTGCTGCCGCTGCGTCCCCGGACAGCTCGACGATGACCCGTTGGTTCGGGTCGGGTGACTTCGCGGTCGCGGTGGCGGGCATCGCAGTGAGCGTCCCGGCGAGCGCGACGGTGGTGACCGTGGCGGCCGCCAGGCGTCGGCTTCTTCGTGGGTTCTTGGCCATGGAGAGAAGTCCTAGTGCCGAAGTCACTCTCCGTACAACGGATTCCGGCGGCCCATTGCTGCCGCTGGCACAAGTGGGCCAGTATCGGCATATGACGAACGATCTCACCGCTGCAGGCATCGATCCGTTCGACGAGAGCGTCTACCGGGCCGTGTTGACCCGCCGTACGGCGGCTCCGACCGAGCTTGCCGCCGACCTCGGCTGCTCCCCTCTCCGCGCCGCAAGGGCGCTGGACCGGCTGCACGACCACGGCCTGGTCGGGCGGCTCGCGGGCGTCCGCCGCCAGTACGCGGCGATCGAGCCGGGAGCCGCCGTCGAGTCCCTCGTACGTACCAGGGCCGCGGAGTTGGACCGGGTCCGCTCGGCGGCGGCCGAGCTGTCCCGCCTCTTCGCGGCGGCCCAGGCCGGCACCGCCGGGGAGGACGAGGTGGAGATCACCACCGGCCGCGAGGCACTCGGCCGCTGGTTCGTCCGCCTCCAACAGGAGGCGCGCGAGGACGTCATGACACTGGACCGGCCGCCGTACGCACTGACCACCTCCAACCCGGTGGAGAGCACGGCGCTGGGGCGCGGCGTGCGCTACCGCGCGGTCTACGCCCCCGAGGCGCTGGAGTGGCCGGGGGTACTGGACGACATCCGCGGACTCGTACGCAGCGGCGAGGAGGCCCGGGTGATGCCCGGGTTGCGGATCAAACTGGCCATCGCGGACCGCCGACTGGCACTCATGCCCCTCTCGCTCGACCTCGACGGCGTGCGCGCTGCCGTCATCCGGCCCTCCACCCTGCTGGACGCCCTCACCGACTACTGGGAGCTGTGCTGGAAACAAGCCCTGCCGCTCGACATGACCGCCGAGGACCCCCTCGGTGAGGAGGACCGCCTGGTGCTCACCCTGCTGGTCAGCGGCCTCAAGGACGAGGCCATAGCCCGCCAGCTCGGCTGGTCGGTGCGCACCATGCGCCGCCGCATGAGCCGCCTCCACGAACTCCTGGGCGCGGTCAACCGCTTCCAGGCCGGCGTCGTAGCCTCCCGCCGGGGCTGGATCTGACACGACACCGGGCGCGGGGCTGGGGTACACCGCGTCCGACCGCGGCCCGGCGGACGCCCGTCACGACGATCGGATCGCAAACCCGGCGCACGCCGCGACAGCGTCGGGCGCCACTCGAACCGGAGCGGGTCGCCGGCTCCGCGGCGGACCACCTCGGCCCCACCCACCCGGTGATCACCACCGCAAGGGGCACAGCGATGACGGGCGCTGCTAAGATCCGCGGGAATTCGAACGTGGGGGGCCTCCGGAGAGTTCGCACTCCTGGTGTCGGTGTTCCCTGCACAGCCCTCCTCGGTCGTCGTGTCTGCTCGCACCTTGCGCAGCAGCCCGTCCAGGAGGACACGTGCCGCACAGCAACTCATCCCGCAAGGTCCTGGCCGGGACGGTGGCTCTCGCCATGGCGACCATCGCCGGGCCATTCGCGGTGCCCGCGGTCGCGGATCCCGGGACCGGGACGGCCCGCCCGGACGCCGAGGCCCAGACGACCGCCGCTGCTGCGCTGCCTCCGGGTTCGGAGTTGGTCATGGCCGGCGCGACGGGCTTCCTGGCGTCGACTCCCGGCTACGACTTGCTGTGGACTCGGTACGCCGACGGTTCGGTCACCAAGCTGAGCCGTGGCTACTCGCAAGCGCGGATGGGCGTGTCCTACGGGTCGGTGTCCGATGTAGTGGCACTGGAGTATGGCGAGATCGGCGACGCCGACCACCGGGTGGAACTGCGCGACATGTCCACCGGAGCGGTTTCCACCGTGGTGCTGGGCAAGTACCGGCATTTCCAGGGCGCCGTCGGTTCGACAGTGGTGACCACCCCCTGGCTGGGCGGGAACTCCTACTCCACGGAACTGCACCTGCTCAGCATCGTGGACGGTGTGCAGACCGATCGGACGGTCACCGGGCTTCCCGATGACACACGGAGGGTGGACATAGCATCCGCCGCCCCCGGGAAGCTGGTGCTGTACTACAACCGCCTCTCAGACGCAGAAACCGACCGCTGGTCCTACGCGGTGGTTGACCTCGCCTCCGGCGTCGCATCACCCTCGAACCTTGCGCCCACGCCATGGGCCGGCGCGGCCCTGTCCCCGAAGTACCTCGCCACTCTGCAAGGCAGCTCGAGCTGGCCTGCCACCTCGCAATTGCGCGTGAAGAACCGCGGCACCGGCCAGGTGACGAAGGTCGACACGCACCAGCTCATATCCGAACCCCTGGTGGGGCTGGCCGGGAACTGGGCTCTGTTCGGATCCCGGACTCCGCTGTCGGAGGGCTCCACCGACGACGACTTCTCCTTCCGGGCGATACCGGTCGGCGGGGGCGTCAGCCGCAAGATCCTGGACCACGCCACCTCGCTCGCGGCCACCCCTGACGGTGCACTGCTGGTGATGGGCGGCACGCTCGCCCAGGGCGAAGGCGTCTACCGGGTGTCACCCGGTGCTGACGGTGCGCCGGTGGCGAAGCTGGTTGCCGGCACCGGCCAGCCGCTGGGGATCACCCTGGTGAGTTCCGACGCCCCCGCCGTGGCCACGCTCGACACAGCGCCCTGGAAGGCGAGGTGGCAGCTGTCACGCGCCAACGCGGACGTGACCCTCACCCTCCGCAACACCACGACAGGCGCCTCCAGCACGTCGCACCTGAACCCCTCCGACGACACCACTCAGCCGGTGCGGATGGACTACAACGGGCGGATCCGCATGGACTGGACGGGGTGGACCAACACCGGCGAAGCCCCCAACGGCAATTACACCTGGGAGATCACCGCCAAGCCGTACAACGGGCTCGGGCCGGACCTCAAGGTCAGCGGCGCCTTCAAGGTCACGCGCCGGCCCGCACCCCACGACTACACCGACAACGGGTCGCCGGACCTCCTGGGCCGCGACAGCTCCGGTGTGCTCTGGCGGGTCGACACCACCCAGGTTCCGTGGAACCCGACGCTGTACGCCACCACCCCGGTGAGTCTCGGTGGTGGCTGGAACACCTACAACCAGATCACCCCGGTCGGCAACATCGCCGGCGGCTCCGCGGGTGACCTCCTGGCCCGCGACAGCGCGGGCGTGCTGTGGCTCTACCAGGGCACCGGCAAGGGCGCCTTCGCCTCCCGCACCCGGGTCGGCGGCGGCTGGAACACCTACACCCAGCTGACCGGAACCGGAGACTTCTCCGGCGACGGCAGGGCAGACCTCGTCGCACGCGACCGCGAGGGCTCCTTGTGGCTCTACAAGGGAACCGGGGACTGGAAGGTGCCGTACGCCGCCCGGACGCGTGTCGGCGGCGGCTGGAACATCTACAACAAGATCACCGCGGTCGGCAACATCGCCGGCGGCTCCGCGGGTGACCTCCTGGCCCGCGACAGCGCCGGCGTGCTGTGGCTCTACCAGGGCACCGGCAAGGGCACGTTCGCCAGCCGCATCCGGATCGGCGGCGGCTGGAACACCTACACCCAGCTGATCGGCCTGGGCGACAGCAACATGGACGGTAAGCCGGACCTGCTCGCCATCGACCAGACCGGCACCCCTTGGCGCTACCGCGGAACCGGTAACGCGCAAGCCCCCTTCGCAACGCGCGAGAACAGTCAAGTCATCTACCCAGGTCACCGCTACGAAACCATCGTCTGACCTCGGCAGCGGGATCTCAGAACACTCAGGTTGGTGGACCGTAGACCGGTTCCACGACGATGAGGGCGGCCACCCGGTAGTCCGGGGGTGGCCGCCCTCATCGTCAGCGTGCCGGTGGGGGTTGCCAGATGTATCGGATGTCCGGCCCGCGCTCGTCGTTGTGCAGCCCGTCCGTCCCCTCGACCGTGATGAAGCCGTAGCGCTCTTAGCTTGTTCTTTATCTACCAGGACCTGCCAGGTTTGCCGATGGCCTTGAGGGTCTCGGGGCGTTTTACAGTTTTGCCGACGTCGTAGCGGGGTGCCCTGTGTTTGTTCTTGGCGCCGGGTGGCCGGCCGGGGCCGGTGCCTGTGGGTTTGGGAATACGAGTCGGGCAGGCGAGGTGAGCGCGGATGTTCCTGAACCCTCGGCGGACCCGGGCCGGGGTGAGCCGGTCTGAGGCGGCGGGTTTCTCCCAGGGCCGGCGGAGGTCTGCGGCGAGCGGTCGGGCGAGTCGGAGCTGGGTGTGAGCGACGATCAGGATCCAGGTCCAGCGGTCCGCCGCCTCGGGAGTACGGAGTTTCGGGGTGGTCCAGCCCAGGGTCTGTTTAGTGAAGCGGAAGGTGTGCTCCGGATCGAAGCGGCGAAGAAATGCCCGCCAGCAACGGTCCACATCGTCGGGGGCGGCGCCGGTCTTCGAGGACCACAACCACACCGGCGGAGCGTCCCGTTCCTTCGACAGATGCTCGACCTTCAGCCGGATCAACGTTCCCTCGACCAAGGGAAGTTCACCCTCGTGGTCGAGCCAGGCCGAGCGGTGGGTGAGCCGGGGGTGGACCCGGTCCCATGCCTGGGTTTCGGCCTTGCCGTAATTGCTGGTCTCGGTGACGGTGGTTATCGCAGGCGCGGGCCAGGTCTCCGGCTTGGCGAAGCGGAACTCCGGTCCGTGCTTGGGCGGCCGGCCGTTGACGCCGTGCATCCGCGGTGGCTTCGGCAGACGCATCACGCGGTCGGAGCGGACGCGGCCGACCATCTCGACGGGCAGGTCTCGCAGGACCCAGGCCAGGCGGGTGATGTCGTAGCCGGCATCGCTGACGATCACGATGTCCGGGTCCCCGGCCTGCCACGGGCCCGCGACGATGAGCCGTTCAACGACTCCTCGCAGCTGGCCGGCGGTGATCGCGGTTGCGTCGTCCGCCGGTCCGAGCCGGACCACGTCCAGGATCGCGGTCCAGGACGTAGCACCCGGCTCCAGCACGGCGACGAAAGAGTAAGGCCAGCCTGGAATGAACTGCGAAGCCATCTTCGCCCGACCGTAGACGTGGCAGAACAGCCGCTCTGCCGAGCGCGGTGCGTCCGAACGCAGCCACGGGGACACATCGACCGCGAGGACCAGGCGCCCGCCGTCGAACCGCGGCAGCGACAGCCCGGCCAGCACCGACCGCACCCGATCGACATCGATTCGGCCGTGGTTCAAACCGCCGTACATCGCTCCGTGCCCACGACGATGCTCGGGCAACAACGTCAAGTCCACCGGAGACTTCACCGCACCGTCCGCACAGAGCACCGCGTCCATCAGCTCGAACAACTCATCGCGCCGAGCGGTCAGACACTCGTAGAACTCGCCCCGGAAGCGTGACGCTTCCACGAACGCTTCCCTGCGGACAGCATCAGACAGCAGACTCACCCTCACGGCCTTCGTCGTGGTCACCGTGCATTCCTTGGTCGGAGCACATGATCAGACGAAGACCGTCTCCACGTCCCGGGCATCCCCAGGTGAGCGACTCAGTTCGAGACACCGTTCGAGGCGGGTACCCCCGATCATTCGATCTTGTCGGTGCCCCAACACTGTCACCTGGACGGACGTAACGGCGCTCTCGCCGCGTCGTCTCACCTGGCATAGCCAGCGAGTGCTCACTGCGGTCTCAGCTCTCCAGTATGAAGCCCAACGGCCCACGGAGGTCGGCAGGTCCGCAGTAGTGCACGCCGGTCATGCCGAGCCCGACCGCAGCCTCGACGTTCTCAAGCCGGTCATCCACGAAAAGGCACCGGCTCATGTCAACACCCGCCTGCTCGGCCGCAATCTCGTAGATTTTCCGGTCCGGCTTGGCCACTCCCACCCGCGCACTGCTGACGACGTGGTCTGCGAAATCCGACAGACCCAGCGAGGCCAGGTCGTCCTCCAGCTCCACGGTCGCATTGGTCACCAGCACCAAGGGCACGTGCGCCCGCACCTGACGGAGCATGGCCACCACAACTTCGTCGGCCCAGAACGGCGCCTTGGCAAGCGCGGCACCCAGCTCGCGCGCTTGCACCTCTGGCACCTGGCCTGCGAGGCCGAGCACGATGGACTCCACCCACTGCTGCTTGGTGATCGTCCCGAGGAGCAGTGGCAGGTCTATCTCCGGCGCAAACGCCACTCTCTCGGTTGTGCCCTCTGCCAGCCCCGCACCCCGCTCCAGGTTTGCCAGCTGCGTCGTGTCGTAGAAGCGGATCACGTTGTCGAGGTCGCACAACACCGCGTCGAAGGGCCTACTAGAGATCTTGGTAGTCGTCACTGCTCTTGGATAGCACAGCGTTCATCGCAGTCTCACGTGACCTCGTCCCTGGCCTGCGAACTCGCGGCGCCAGATGCGATGGCATGAGCCGAGACAGCCGGAGGATAAAGAACAAGCTTAGAACCGGTGCGTCAATTCGTTGACCTGGAACGTCCACAGCGCCAGGCCGTCCGGCCGCCGCCTTTCGTGGGTTGGCTGGGAGATACGCCAGGGCGTGGGGATCGGCCTGCTGGTATTCCGGCCATTCAGTGGCCACGACGAGGTCGGCGGCGTCGACGGACCTAGGCAGGTTGTCGGTAGTCACCGCCGTGCCCGGGTGAGGATGGCGCGAGGCGGAGTGCGGCCTGGTCCGCGATGGCGAGCTTGTCCGTTCGCACGGCCCGGCCGCGCCGCAGACGGTGGCCGCACCGGGAATCAGGCCGCGACGAGCTCCTGCTTGCGGTCCGGCGTCTTGACCTTCGGCTTCTTGTTCGGCAGCGAGAGCCGGAAGACCTTGTGCCACGCGGAGAACACCTGCTTGGGCAGCGGCCCGGTGACGTACTCCAGCTCGTACTTTTCGAACAGCGCGCGTACCTTCACCGCGACCTCGGCGTACCGGTTGCTCGGCAGGTCCGGGAACAGGTGGTGCTCGATCTGGTGCGACAGGTTGCCGGTCATGAAGTGCATGGCCCTGCTGCCGCTGATGTTCGCCGAGCCCATCATCTGGCGCAGGTACCACTGGCCGCGCGTCTCGCCCTTGATCGACCGGCGCTCGAAGACCTGCACGCCCTCGGGGAAGTGCCCGCACATGATCACCGAGTGGGTCCAGATGTTGCGGATCAGGTTCGCGGTGAACGTGGCGGCGAGCGTGGTGAGGAACGACGGGCCCGACAGCAGCGGGTGGATCACGTAGTCCTTGAGCACCTGCTTGCGGATCTTGCGACCCACGGCCTTGGCCCGCGCGCGGAACTCCGGGTTCTTGCGGCGGCGCTTGTGGAGGTTCTTGCCGAGCTCGAGGTCGTACGCTGCGATGCCGTACTCGAAGAAGCAGGCGTTGATGAAGTTCCACAGCGGCTGGCCGAGGTGGAACGGGTGCCACCTCTGGTCCTCGTCGACGCGCATGATGCCGTAGCCGAGGTCGTTGTCCTTGCCGATCACATTGGTGTACGTGTGGTGCAGCTGGTTGTGCGAGTGCTTCCACTGCTCGGACGGCGAGACGTGATCCCACTCCCAGGTGGTGGAGTGAATCTTCGGGTCCCGCATCCAGTCCCACTGACCGTGCAGGATGTTGTGGCCGATCTCCATGTTGTCCATGATCTTCGCCACGGACAGGCCGGCCGTGCCGAGCAGCCACGCGGGCGGGAAGAACGAGAACAGCAGCACGCCCCTGCTGACCAGCTCGAGTTTGCGCTGCGCCGAGATGACCTTGCGGATGTAGGCTGCGTCCTTCTCGCCGCGGCTGGCGATCACCTCGTCGCGGATCGCGTCCAGCTCGCGGCCGAGCTCCTCGATCTGCTCCGCGGTCAGGTGGGCGGTGGGGTCGATGGCGGTCAAGGTGTTCCTACCGTTCGATGTCGCAGGGGCCCGCCGCGGCGGACACGCAGGTCTGGATGAGGACGCCCGGCTCGGCCTCGGTGATCTCGCCGGTGCGCAGGTCGCGGATGGCGCCCGACTTGAGCGGTGTGATGCAACCGAAGCAGATGCCCATGCGACACCCGGAGGGCATCAGCACGCCGGCCTGTTCGCCGACGTCCAGCAACGGCGTGGCGCCGTCCGCGTCGACGGTCTTGCCGCTGGCGCTGAACGTGACCTCGCCGCCGTCGCCGGCCACGACGATGCTGGGGCGGAAGCGTTCGGTGTGCAGGCGCTCGTGTACGCCGTGCTCGGTCCAGTGCCCTTCGGCGGCGTCGAGCAGGCCCGCGGGCCCGCAAGCCCAGGTCTCGCGCTCGGCCCAGTCGGGCACGAGTTCGTCGAGGCGGGCGATGTCGAGCATGCCGTCCGTGTCGGTGTGCACCTCGGTGAGCCGCAGCTTCCTGTCCGCAACCAGGTTGTGGAGTTCGCTGCGGAAGATCACGTCTTGCGGCTGTGGCGCGCAGTGGACCATGACGACGTCGTCGAGCTCGATATCGCGCAGCATGCCCATCACGGGCGTGATGCCGCTGCCGGCCGTCAGGTAGAGCACCTTGGAGGGCTTGGCCTGCGGCAGCACGAAGTCACCGGTCGGCTGGTCGAGCTGGATCAGCGTGCCCGGTTCAGCCCTGCGGACCAGGTGGTTGCTGACCTTGCCGTCCGGGATCGCCTTCACGGTGATCGTGATGCGGCCGTCCGGGCGGTTTGTCGGTGAGGTGATGGAGTAGGCACGCCACAGGCGCACCCCGTCGACGTCGACCCCGATCCGCACGTACTGGCCGGCTCTGTGGCCGAGCCAACCCCGTCCCGGCCTGATCACGATGGTCGCGGCGTCACCCGTCTCGGGGTGCACGGCCTCGATGCGCCCCCGCAGGTCAGCGCCCGCACGCAGCGGGCTGACCAGGTCAAGGTAGTCCGACGGCAGCAGCGGCGTCGTGACCATCTCCAGCAGTTTCCACGCCCTGCTGCGGAGGGCTGTACTCGTCATGGCTCCAGCTTGCTGTGCCTCAAGGCGTAAAGTCCTGACCGTAGGACGTAAATCTGGTCGGCTGAATTGTTCGCAGGGAACAAAACGTGAGTCATGCAAGCAGGAGGGCCAGCGAGCTGGCCCTGGATGAGACGACGGTCACCGTACTTCGGGCCGCGCTGAAGACGACCGCCGACGAGGTCGTCCAGGCGATCATCGATGAGGTCCCTCCCTACGCCAACGCCCTCTCGGGCCGTATGGGCGCCACCATCCGCCGATCCGTCCGTACCGCACTGGGCCACTACCTGGACCTCGCGAGCGGGAACGCCACGGGCGGCGACGCCGGTGACGCGGCCTACGAGCTGGGCCGTGGCGAGGTGCGCGACGGCCGCTCGATGGACGCCCTCCTCAGCGCCTACCGCGTCGGCGCGCGCGTGGCCTGGCGATGCCTGGCAGCGGGTGCCGTACCCGCAGGTCTGCCTGCCGCCGACGTCGCCAAGTTCGCCGAGCTGACCTTCGCCTACATCGACGAGCTCTCTGCCGCGAGCGCCGCCGGCCACGCCGACGAACTGGCCGCCCGGGGCAGGGACCACGAGCGCCACCTGGAACACCTGGCCCGCGATCTCCTCGCCGGCGCGAGCACGGACGTGCTTCTGGCCTCTGTTCTACGGGCCGGGTGGCAACCTCCGGTTTCGCTGACCGCGGTCCTGCTGCCCGCCGCCCAGGCCCGGCCTGCCTACCGCATGCTCGACCCGAACACCCTCGTCCTCGACGATCTGCCGGACCTCACCGGTGTGCTGCTCGTCCCCGACGCCGACCGCTCACATCTCCTGCGGCAGCTGACCGACCGCACCGCCGTGGTCGGCCCGGCCCGGCCATGGACTCGTGCGTCCGCCTCGTACGGACGAGCCGTACGCGCGCGCTCCCTCTCCTCTGATATTCGCGACACCGAGGGCCACCTGCCCGAGCTGGTGCTGAGCGCTGACGCGGACGCCTTCGCAGACCTGCGTGCCCGAGCCCTCGCACCGTTGCGGGCCTTGCCCGTCACGACCGCACGGCGGCTGGAGGAGACGCTGCGGGAGTGGCTGCTGCACCAGGGCAGGCGGGACGAGGTGGCGGCGGCCTTGTTCGTCCATCCCCAGACAGTCCGGTACCGGATGTCGCAGCTGAGGGAGCTGTTTCCGGATCTCGCATCGCCACAACGGGTCCTTGAACTGACACTGGCGGTCGGTCTTGGTCCTCGGGAAGCCAGTCGGGGCGCCGGCTCTGAGAGCGCGGTACGGCTCGACTGGACCCGGAGGGTCGACGCAGGCGAGCACTGAACACCGTCACGGGAGAAGCTCTCCGCAGCCGTACGCGGATGCCACGCTTTGCTCCTGCGTGCCTGTTGCAGAACGGTGGTCAGGAGCATCATCCGGACGGGCCCGGATCGGATGTACGCGCTGCCTGTCGGGGCAGACTGCGGCGGGGTCAGTGTGCGAGACGCTGTTCGATCAGGCCGAGTCCCGAACGCAGTCCCGTCAGCCGCCTGGCGCCGGCCCTAGGGACGGAGTTCCAGCCTTGCCCGGCCACCAGGAGCGTGGTGTGAGACCTCGCCCCCCTTACCCCCCACTCGGCTCCCTCGACCGCACTCACCAGCTCGGCTGCAGCAGTGGGACGGTCCTGGGCCCACACCACCACCATCGAGGGGCCCACCCGCCGCACCGCCTCGCCCAAGGCTTCCACCGGAAAGGCGGGACCGAACATCTTCACGGGCAGGCCGCGCTCGGTCAGGGCTGCCCACAGTGCTTCCAGCGGCAGGCTGTGGAGTTCACCTGGCGCGCAGGCCAGTACGATCGGCCGCACCCCTTCGCGGGGCGGCCGGCGAGGCTCGTGTCGCCGTCGCAAGGCCGAGGAGACCAGCCAGGACAGCAGGTGCTCGACCTCGATGTACCGATCGCCCGCCGAGGCCCACTTGCGGCCGGCCGCGCGCAGCGTCGGCGCGATGATCTCCTCCCACGCCCCCACACAGCCATTGTCCTTGATTGCCCGGTCCAGGAGGATCTCCACCGCGTCCCCATCCAGCCGCACGGCTGCCCGGGCGAGACCGCGACACTCGGCCCGGACCGGCCCCAGCGGCAGCGTGGCGGGGCCTCCAGGGGCCCGCCCCGCCACGGCCGCGGGCGCATGTCCTTCGTCCCGGGACGCATCCGTGGCCGCCACCCGGGCGGCTCGCGCTGCCTCCGCAGGCGGCACACCCAGCGCGGTCAGACGGCTCATCTCCTCCAGGCGCACGATGTCCCCCGGAAGCCAGCGCCGATGCTTGCCCTCGACGCGTACAGCAGGGCCGATCCCATAACGCCGCTCCCACGAACGCAGCGTGGCGGCCGCCACGCCGAGCCGCTGCGCCACGGCCCCCGTACTCAGGCCGACCACCGGTTCTGGCTGCGTCAGAGGGCGCGCGTTGACTGTCACGGGTTCAGCTGCCAGATGGACGCGTTGAGGGCGGTCGCGAAGGCCACCCACAACAGGTACGGGAGGAGCAGGAGCGCCGACATGCGGTTCAGCCGCCGGAACAGGACCACCGTGGTGCCGAGCGCGGCCAGTAGCAGGAGGATGTCCAGCAGGGCGAGCCCGTACTGGCGGGCTGCGAAGAACACGGGGGACCAGGCCAGGTTGAGGGCGAGCTGGACTGACCACCAGGCGAGGGCACGCCGCACGCGCAGGCGATCCGCGTGGAGCCAGACCAGCCAGGCCGCAACTGCCATCATCCCGTACAGCACGGTCCACACAGGCCCGAACAGCCAGGCCGGGGGAGCCCAGCCGGGCCGGTCGAGCGCACCGTACACCTCACCCGCGCCGGCGGAGGCGAGCGCTCCCAGCGTCGCGACGCAGTAGCTCGCGGCGAGGAAGCCCGCGAGAGCCCGCCACTGCGCCGATCGGTGCGGGCGGGCCGGAGTCGGCGTCGGTGTGGGTGTCGCTGAATGTGCCACGGCCGGCTCCCGTTGTGCTCGATGACTTCTGACGCGCAGTGCGACCTACCGCCGACCGCTGCCCGGCATCTCCTTCGCGCGGACGCGGCTTCGTCGCGCACCGCCTGCCTTCACTTCTCCTGCCGCGCTGCTGCCGGATGCGCGTGCCGGGCGCATCCGGCACCGCGGCGGTCGGGCCTCACCATCCCCGCGTACCCGGCGGGCCCTTGAAAGGCCCGCTGACCTGGCGGCGCCTTTCCGTTCGCACCACGATCGGGTCCCGGACTGCAGGAACAGCTCGGGCTGCAGGACCAGCTCTGGCCGCATGTCCTGGGGTGGAACGCAGAAGACCGGGGGATGGCTCGTCTCCAGCACCCGAACACAGCGGCGGGTGTCGGCGATTCGAACCCCGGCGAACTCGACGACCACGCGCCGACTGTCTGCCTCGAGGTGCGGCGGACCCGGGTGATCCCACGCGGACGCGAGCGGTCAGCCAGACGGCCCGGTCGCCGTCACGGCCACCGCCTGCGCTCACCGCGCGGTGGAAGCCGGGCCCTCAAGCTGGTCGACCAAGGCGTGTACCGCCACGGCCGGGTCGCCGCCCTTCGGTAGGGCGGGCGCCCGCCCCGCCACGGGCCGGTCCGAGAAGCCCGTCTCCAGGTGAGGGAGGCGGAAGTCGAACACCCGCAGCCGCCGGGCCCGCCCCTCGCGGGCCAAGACACCGAGCCAACAGCTCAGGGCGGTCTTGGCCGCCGCGTAGTCGGCCGTGCCCAGCATCGGCCGGTCCACGACGGCTCCTGTCACGGCGGCCAGGAACCCGCCGTCCGTCACGCGGGGGATCGCACCGCGCAGGACCGCGGCCGGACACAGCATGTTGACAGCGAAGAGATGCTCGACGACCGCATCGGACACCTCCTCCACACGCCCGAACCCAGCCACTCCTACCGTCACAAGGACTCCGTCCAGTCCTCCGAGCTCCCGACCCGCCCACGCGGCAAGGGCTGCACAGTCTTCGACGTCGTAGGCGTCGAGCCCCCGGACCGGAGCCCCGCCGAGCCCGACGGATACGTCCGCGAGCCGGTCCGTATCCCTTCCGGCAAGGGCGACCACGGCGCCGCGGAGGTGCAACTCGCGGGCCGCGAGCCCACCGAGAACCCCGCTGGCCCCCGCCACGAGTACCCGCGACCCGCTCATACCGGGCCCGGACACAGCCGTGCCGTTCTCCATGTGGGTCACCCCCGCCCTACAGGCCGGCGATCCGTGCCACGAAGAAGCCCGCTACGAGGACTGCGCCGAGCACGATCAACCCCAGGAACAACCACGGGTGCTCCCAGATCCCGCCGTCGGGTCGTTCCTGATGTGCTTCGGCCGTGGAACCTTCCGCTGACGGGGTTTCCTCCGGCACCACATGACCGGCGCTCATGTTGCCTCCTCTGCGAGACGGGGTCGTACCTTTCTTCAACCGTTCTGCGCCGGCCCCGCGACCGCACATCGCATCGTTCATGCACCGCTTGAACCCCGCCACGCACGGTCCATGCTCTGCGAGGCGAGGCGAGGCGAGGCAGTGACAGCTCCCAGGGACGCCATGCCTCTGCCCACCACCAGGAACGGGCACCCCGTTGCAGAGTCCATGGCCCCCGACGAGGGAGGGGCATGGCGCTCCCCGGACGAAGTCTTCCTCCTCGCCCGACGCTCTCAGATCGCGCATACGAGCCAGAGGGGTCCGGTCTCGTGCCGGTGCGTCCATTGGGGCGATTGCCCGTGGAGTTCTGTCTGAGCCGCTCGGCGGGTGGGGGAGCAATGGCTCGTGCGGTCCGAGCGCATCCGTTCCCCCGGTGTACGTCGAATAGACGACAGCGCCACTTCACGACACGGAGGACTGAATGCACGCGAAGTCGGTTGCTCGCCATTTCATCGCGACCCCACAGGGGCGCGCCGTGTGCATGCCGAACCCTTTGACGGCGGCTGCGGTCGACCTTGACGTCGGTGCCGCTGTAGATCGCGAGCTGTCCGTGATCTGCAGCGCTCTTGTGGAGTACAGCCGCTCCCTCGACGCCACGTTCGCCCACGACGTCGCGGAAAGGACGGCGGCTTTCGTCCTCGGCGGCGGATCCCGGATCAGGCCCCGATTCCTTTGGTGGGCCACGCGGGCCTGCGGTGTCGCGGACCGCGATGTGCCCGGGGCGCTGCGCGTGGCCGCCGCCCTCGAGCTCATCCAGACCTGCGCCCTCATCCACGACGACGTGATGGATCAGTCGGCAGTGCGCCGCGGCAAGCCCTCCTTCCACGCCCAGATCGCAGCGCAGTACCCGACGGGCGAGTTCCCCGAGGGAACCGGACCGTCACCGTTCGCACGATCGGCCGCGGTCCTCGCCGGAGACCTCGCGCTCTGCTGGGCCGACGACCTCATCGCCGAAGCCGACCTCCAGCCGCCCGTACGCACGGACATCCTGCGGATCTGGAAGGCCATGCGGACAGAAATGGTCGCCGGGCAGTACCTCGACCTGCACGGTCAGGCAAACTCATCCCGTTCGGCCGTCCAGGCCATCCGAACCGTATGCCTGAAGACGGCCCGCTACACCGTCGAACGGCCCCTGGCCCTGGGCGCGGCGCTCGCGGGCGCCGACGTCGCCACCACCCAGGCTTTGACCGCTGCCGGCCGCTGCGCGGGCATCGCCTTCCAACTGCGCGACGACCTCCTCGGTGTGTTCGGCGATCCCGAGCTGACCGGCAAACCCTCAGGGGACGACATCCGCTCCGGCAAGGCAACGTATCTCCTGGCCCTGACGCACTCACGCGCCCGCGCCACCGGCGCCTGCGACGTCATCGACCTCCTTGAGGAGTGCCGGGGGAGTACCGACCTCTCCGAGCCCGTGCTGGCCGCCGTCCGCGAAGCCCTGCGTTCCACGGGGGCCCCGGCGCAGGTCGAACGGCGCATCGGGCGACTGGTGCGCGCGTCCGAGCGCCACCTGCGGGCCGCACGCATACACGGTCCCGCCGCGCAGCAGCTCGCCGAGCTGCTCAGACAGGTCGCCTCACCCCCGCAACGGCCCACGGCCGCGACGTCCGACGTTCACTACGGGGGCTCCCTATGAGGACGATCACCGGGCGCACCGACCACGTCGTGGTGGTCGGAGCCGGACTCGCGGGTCTTTCCGCCACCCTCCACCTCCTCGGCGCGAACCGCCGCGTCACCCTCGTCGAACGCGACCCCCTCCCCGGCGGCAGGGCCGGCCTCACCGAGCGCGATGGCCACCGCTTCGACACAGGCCCCACCGTGCTCACCATGCCGCACTTGCTGGAAGAAGCCTTCGCGGCCGTGGGCCGGACGATGTCCGAACGGCTGACCCTGCACCCCCTGCATCCTGCCTATCACGCCCGGTTCGCGGACGGCACCAGCCTCGACGTCCACACCGGCGCGCAGGCCATGGAGGCGGAGATCGAACGCTTCGCCGGTGGCCGAGAAGCAGCCGGGTACCGGCGCCTACGCCAGTGGCTCCAAGACCTTTATCACGCGCAGATGGGCCGTTTCATCGAGTCCAACTTCGACTCGCCCTTCTCCCTCCTGCACACCGACCTGGCCCGGCTCGCCGCGCTCGGCGGGTTCGGCCGCCTCCAACCGAAGATCGCCCAGTTCGTCACGGACGAGCGCCTGCAACGCGTCTTCTCCTTCCAGGCCCTCTACGCGGGCGTCCCCCCAGCGCGCGCACTCGCCGCCTACGCCGTCATCGCCTACATGGACACCATCGCCGGGGTCTACTTCCCTCAAGGCGGCATGCACGCCGTTCCCACCGCGATGGCCGCGGCCGCCGCCGACGCCGGGGCCACCCTCCTCCACGGCCAGACCGTCACCCGCCTGGAGCGCACCGGCGAGCGGATCACCGCCGTCGTCACCGACCAGCAGCGCATCCCCTGCGACGCGGTGGTCCTGACCCCGGACCTGCCCGTCGCCTACCGTCTGCTCGGGAAGCGTCCACGCCGCCCGCTCGCGCTGCGCCACTCCCCGTCGGCCGTCGTGCTGCACGCCGGCACCAACCGGACGTGGCCCGAACTGGCCCACCACACCATCTCCTTCGGCGCCGCCTGGAAGCAGACCTTCCACGAACTCACCACCACCGGAAGCCTGATGAGCGACCCCTCGCTCCTCATCACCCGGCCCACCGCCACCGACCCGAGCCTGGCCCCACCCGGCAAGCACACCCACTACGTGCTCGCGCCCTGTCCCAACACCGCAATCGGCCCCTCGCCCGCCACCTGGAAGGACCTGGGACCCCGCTACCGGGACAGGCTGCTGCGGGAGCTGGAGCGCCGCGGCCTGACCGGTTTCGAGGACGCCATCGACACCGAGGTTCTCGTCACCCCCGCCGACTGGGCGGCCCAGGGCCATGCGGACGGCACGCCCTTCTCCGTGGCCCACACCTTTCCCCAGACCGGCCCCTTCCGACCGCGCAACCTGGTGAGCGGCACCGCCAACGCCGTACTCGCGGGCTGCGGGACCACCCCGGGCGTCGGTGTCCCCACCGTCCTGATCTCCGGTCGGCTCGCGGCGGCCCGGGTCACCGGCCTGTCCGGCGCCCGCCACCGGGCCCCGGGGACTCCCGTCCAACCGGCGAAGGGCAACCGGTCATGACACGACGCGAACTCGACGCCGCGGCCATCACCGACCCCGTCCTGCGCGCGGCCTTCGAGCGATGCCGCCGCCTCAATGCCAGACACGGGAGAACCTACTTCCTCGCCACCCGGCTCCTCCCCGCATCCCGGCGCCCCGCCGTGCACGCCCTATACGGATTCGCCCGGTACGCCGACGACATCGTCGACGACCTGACCGCGCCCACCGCGCCCGGTGACCGTGCCCGGCGCCTCCAGGCGCTGTCCCACGACCTCCGCACGGCGATGGATGGCGGCCCCGGCCGCCATCCGGTCGTCACCGCCGTCGCCCACATCGCGTACCGCTACCGCATCCCCCACCATCACTTCGACGAGTTCCTCGTTTCCATGCGCAGCGACCTCACCGTCACCGACTACCCCACCTTGGACGCCTTGCGCCAGTACATGCACGGCTCCGCGGCCGTCATCGGCCTCCAGATGCTCCCCGTGCTCGGCCACACCACATCCCGGGACGAGGCCGCACCGCACGCTGCCGCGCTCGGCGAGGCGTTCCAGCTCACCAACTTCATCCGCGACGTCGGTGAGGACCTAGACCGCGACCGTGTCTATCTGCCCGCGGACCTCCTGGCCACCGAGGGCGTGGACCGGGACCTGCTCCTGTGGAGCAGACGAACCGGCCGCCGCGATCCGCGCATCATCCGTGCCCTGCGTTCCGCCGCCGCCCTCACGCAGCAGTTCTACGCGACGGCACAACCGGGACTGGACATGCTCGAACCCGTCTCCCGGCCCTGCGTGCGTACCGCCTTCATCCTCTACCGGGAGATCCTCGACGCCGTCGCCCGCGACGGGTTCGCGAGCGTCCACCGCCGCTCCTCGGTCCCCCTGACCCGACGGGCGGCCGTGGCCGCAGCCGGCCTGGCCAAGATCGCGGCAGTCCGCCTGAGGACTCCCGCCGCAGACCCCGTACTCAAGGAGCCGGCCCGATGAGCCCGCGCGCCCCCCGTCGCAGTCGCTTCCCACTCAGCCTGCGCCGCGAGCCGGTGCCCTGGCACCGGCAGGAGCCGACCTGGCGTGAGGCCTCACCCCGGCTGATCGACGCCGCCCTCAAACGCGCACAGGCCAGGCCCGCCGGCAACTGGTACGTCCTGGGACCGAGCGCCGCCGTCCGCGCGGACATCAGCTACGGACGCACCATCGGGGGGACCGAGATCGTGGCCTGGCGCGGAGCCGGGGGCGCTCTCCTCGCAGGACCCGGAGCATGCCCCCACCTGGGCGCCCCACTGGCACAGGCACCCACCCGCTGCGGCACGCTCGTCTGCCCCTGGCACGGACTCGCGCTGAGCGGCGCCCCCTTCGCCGGCTGGAATCCGTACCCTGCACACGACGACGGCGTGCTGGCCTGGGTGCGCCTGGACGACCACGGTGGCGAGGAACCCCTCGACACCCCCGACGTCCCACCCCGCCCGCCCGCCCATGTCTCCCTGCACTCCGTCTACACCGGCACCGGCGTCTGCGAACCCGAGGACATCCTCGCCAACCGCCTCGATCCCTGGCACGGCGCGTGGTTCCACCCCTACTCCTTCGTCGACCTCACCGTCCTCGACGACGGCGCCGAAAGCGACGTCCTCAGCGTGCGCGTCTCCTTCAAGGTGGCCCGCCGTGTGGTCGTTCCGGTCACCGCCGAGTTCACCGCCCCCGGCCCTCGTACCGTCGTCATGCGCATCACCGACGGCGAAGGAGAAGGATCGGTCGTGGAATCCCACGCCACCCCACTGGGAAGCGCTGGCGACGGCCGCCCTCGCACCCTCGTCACCGAGGCGGTGATCGCCACCTCCCGCCGCACCGGCTTCACCCTCGCCCGCACCGCCGCCCCCCTCCTGCGCCCCCTGATCCGGCGGGCGGCGGGCCGACTGTGGCAGGACGACCTCGCGTACGCTGAGCGCCGCTGGGTCCTGCGCAGCACCGGACGCTTCCCCGGCTGAGCCGGCCCGGTGTGCCGGTGCCGTACAGGTCACCGCCCGCGGGTCGGCCGCCCGAGACCCGCAAGCACCCGGCCCGCCGCCGAACGGCCTCGCCCGGGCACCGTCCACAGGGTCTCGCCCCGCACGCCCCACCGCTCCAGCAGGGCGTTCGCCGCCATGAACCCGCTCGTGGCCGCCCGTTCCATCAACGCGACCGGCAGACCCGTACGCACCAGGTCGCCGGCGATCACGACACGCTCGTCGCCCGTGCGGACCGCCGGCCGGTCGCGATATCCACCGACGGTGAACAGCGGGCAGTCCGCACGCCACTCGTGTCGGGAGTCGATGATTTCGGCGCGCGCAGTCTCCGGGTACACCTCGTGCAGCTGCCGTACCAGACCTTCCTCCACCTGCGGGCGGCGCGCCGCGGGATCCACCGCGTACGCGTGGAGTTCCACCACCGAGCCGCCGTTCCCAAGTGCCCAGCGGTGCGCCTCGCCCTCCCATCGGTCCATGACACTGACGTTGTCGAGTCCGCCGAATCCACTGGTGCCGAGGAAGCCGTGGCGGTCGCCGGCCACCGGGCGCGACAGCCACAGCCGTGACACCAGGAACGGCGGCGCCGTCCGCAGTCCCGCGATACGCGCCCGCCACGCGGCGTCGACCAGTTCGGGCGACGCGCCGACCACCTTCCGCAGCCCAGTGGTGTCCAGGGCCAGCACCACCCCGTCGTACCGCTCGCCGCCACCTTCTGAGACGACCTCGACGCGGTCCAGGCCGGCGGGGCCCACTTCGTGCACAGGCGTGCCCGTACGGATGTCTGCACCGTGGGCGCTCAGGTAACGGGCCAGCGGGTCCCACAGGGCCTGTGGGAAAGGCTCGCGCGGCACGTCGAAGAGCAGTCCCTCGCTGGAGCCGAGGAAGTAGATGTGGAACATCAGCACGAGTTCCGCAGCCGAGAAGGTCGCCGGATCGGCGAAGAAGCTCCGCGAGAACACCTCGAAAGCAAGGTGATGGGCCGCTTCCGGGAAGCGGACCGAGGCCAGGAAGTCCGTGGCACTGACCCCGTCCAGGGACTCGTACACCTCAGGGACGCCGACGTCCAGCAGGGGCAGGGCGGCCCGTGCGTCCATCCGGCCCAGATCCCGCCAGCCGAACGAGGGACTCTGGACGACGAACCCGACAGCGCTCAGGGGCGGCGTGCGGGGCACCCGCGCGAAGCTGTCCTGACCGCCGTCGCGGTGGCGCAGCGGATAGTCCGCCAGCCCGGTCAGGCCATGGAGGCCCGGATCGGTCCGGCGCAGGAGCGCCCGCAGGTTGTAGTACTGCCGGAAGAAGGCATGAAAGCCCCGGCTCATCGTCGCCTTCGAGCCGTCCGCCAGCCGCGTGTCCCACCCGGCCAAACGGCCACCGAGCTGCGCGTCCCGCTCGTACAAGGTGACGCGGATCCCGCGCTCCGCGAGCACGGTCGCCGCCGCGAGACCGGCGATGCCTCCACCCACAACGGCCACCCGCGGGCAGTCGTCCCCCTCGATCCCGGCCCGTCCGGCCCGGGGGTCGATGCGCCGGGCCCGCCGGTCACGTCCCGGGTACGCGCCGTTCACCGGGCCACCCGCCCGACGAAGGTGTGCGTGATGCCGGTCTGCCATCCGGGCAGCGGCAGCACCCGGACGTCCGCGAACCCGGCCGCGCGCATCCGCGCTGCGAACTCCGGCGCGGTATCGAAACCGAGCACGCTCCGCCACAGATGCTCATACAGTCCCGCGTCCCCGCCGGCCCGGCCCAGCGGCATGATCACCGCTCGGCACACGGCCGTCCACAGCGCCCGGTGTACCGGCTTCCCACTGAGCGCGTACTCGTGCACGGCGATCCGCCCGCCCGGCGACATCCGCGCACGCACGGCGGCCAGCGTGAAATCGGGATCGGGCACGTTCCGGAAAAGGTAGGCGGCGAAGACGGCGTCGAACGGGCCGTCGACACCGGCCTCGCCCAGCCGGTCCGCCGAAGCCTCCACGAACCGGACCCCGGGGGGCCACTTCTTGCCGGCAGCACGTTCCAGCATCCCCGCCGAGGCGTCCACCCCGGTGATCTCCGCCGGTTCCGCTACAGACAGCAGGGCGGCGGTCGAGGCGCCGGTACCGCAGCCCAAGTCCAGGACGCGGGCGCCGCGGCCCAGGTCAGGAAGCCCCAACCGGCGGGCCGAGCGGCGCAGATGCCCGTGATAGCCGGGACTCGCCGACACCAGCAGGTCGTAGCGTGCCGCGGCATGGTCGAAAGCAACGGACAAGGCCTCGTCGCGCAGCAGTGACATGAAAGCCTCTCAATGATGTCCCGGACCCGCGGCCGGGACGGTTCGGGGAAGCAGGGGCAGTTCCAGCAGCGACCGGAGCATCGGCACCACGGGTGTGCGCAGGCCGATGCCGAAGTCCTCCCACGGCGAGGTCGCGCCGTCCAGGAACCGCAGGACCCGCTCGGCCGGCACGGTCGAGAAGAGCTCGGTGAAGAAGGGACCGCCGGCGACCCTCCCGGCGTCCAGCGCGCGGAGAAGCACCGCGTCCATCGCCCGGGCCCGACGCCCGTGCACCGCCGGCGCCCGGGCGGGAGAGCGATGCGCCCGCACCGCCTCTGCGAGGTGGCGGCTCTGACGCTGGATCGCCGCGAAGGTGTACCCGGTCGACGGCCGGGTCGCCCCGCCGGCCGCCCCGATGAGGAAGACCCGGCGCCCTGCGCGGCGGGGGAAGCGACCGTCGCTCATCGGGATCACGCCGTGCTCGCGCCCCTGTACGGAGTGCTCGCCAAGACCGAGAACGGACTCGCAGTAGTGGCGCAGGGCGTCCTCGTAGGCTGCCCGGTCCAGAGCGGCGGGGGAGAACTCCGTGTACTCGACCAGTGCTTCGTGCCGGCTGACCGGCAGGACGTAGCCGAAGGCGAGCCCCCGGGGCGGCTGCGGCAGCCGAAAGTCCATCAAGGTCGCCGCCGTCGGGTCGAAGGACGGCTCGACGGTGCGGACGAACCAGCCCATGAAGTGCTGGAGCAGTGTGGTCCGGGCGGCGGGCAACTGCCGCGGCGGCCGCGAGTCGAAGACCAACCCGGACCGCAGTACGGAAGGGGCACCCGACGCGTCGCGTCCGCGGACCAGCGCCACGGCGCCGGCATCGTGTACCGACTCCACCGTCATGGGGCGTACGGCGACGCCGTACGCGGTCAGTCGCTCCGTCATGGCGGACTCGAACCGGTCGGACCTCAGCATCTTGTACCTCAGAGGTCCGAGCTGCCGGTCGATGGCCCGTCCGTCCGGGGCGTAGACCCTCAGCCGATCCCAGCTCGCCGTCAGGAGATCGTCGTACGGCCCGGTGCCCGCCTCCCAGTAGCACCAGGTCCGGACGGGCGGCCTCAGCGGGCCCGGTGGCGCCTCGACGACGAGTACGCGGGGCGCCGGACCTCGCCCGGGGAGCGGCTTCGCCAACTCGACCGCCAGGGACAGCCCCGCCGCCCCCGCGCCCACCACGGTCACATCAGCGTCCCCGTTCACCCTGGGCCTCCCGCTCCGCGCGCCTGTGGTCCCTTTTCCGCGCCGGACACTCCGACGGATGCAGTAAACCGCGCCCCGGGCCCCGAAGCCGGGCGACATGGCGGCGCAGGGCGAGCAGCCTCACCGTGGAGCGGAGCCGAACCTCCGAGCCGGTTGCAACAGAGCTGTCCCCGTGGATCTCATGCGGGAGGGCTGCCACAACGGCAGCCCTCCCTGATTCGCCGGCCGCCGGTCGCGGCCATCTCACGACTACCGCTGCGCATCGTCGGTGGGTGCGGGGCCGCTCGCACCTGTGACGGCAGCGACGGAGCCGGTCACCCGGTCGGCGATGGCCCGACTTGCCTGTGGATCCCGGCCGCCTTCATGCCGGGGATGACGGCGCTGCCAGTACGGATTGTCGTGGGGGAGCTTGCTCGAGACGCGGCCGTACATCCCGAACGTCATGATGATCAAGCCCATGGCGAAGCTGAACATCACGTTCGTCATGCCGAATCCCAGGATGTTGGCGCCCTTGTCGAGGATGAAGATGTGCGCGAACCCGCTGAGCAGGAACAGCGCTCCCACCGTGATGTTGAGGGTGGAGGCGAAGTTGCCGCCGATGACGGCGCCCGCGGCGAGTGCGAGCCCGACGACGACGGAGATGACGCTCAGGGTGGTGTTGGTGGTCAGGCCCGCGATCGTCTCGCCTTGCGTGTCGAACGGGCGGAGGGCATCGGCGAAGCCGAGCACACCGAACGCGATCAGGGTCAGCCCGCAGAGAAGGGCGCCGTATCTGTAGACGGTTGCCAGCCTGTGATCGACTGGGAGTTCGTCGCTCAGCTTCATGCAGACTCCTCAGCTGGTGTGGACGTGCTGCTTCACTTCTCGTAGTTCGCGAGGGCCAGCCCGAGGCCGAAGAAGGTGGGTGCCCACTCTCCGACGAAGATGCCCCACCGGTCCGCCCGCTCGATGTCCTCGCGGCTGTTGGAGGCCAGCCAGGATGCGAGTGACAGACCGATGGACACCGTCGCCGCCGTGTAGGCGTGCTCGCTTCTCACCCCTGCTTCGTGCAGCTTCTTGACGATCATGACGGAGGCTCCTTCGGATCGTTTCGGGTGAGCGCCACCTCCGGCGAGGTGGCCCGTCCAGCCGAACGTATCCGCAGCCCGAGTCGACGTCGACTTGCACCCTTTATGCACAATTTTGAGGTCGCAGCTTCCTTGCTGTCGGGTTGCCGCAGCCGGTGTGCAGGACTGTCCGCCATGGGCCCGGACAGGCGGTGGATGCCGGAACCGGCGAGTGAAGGCTCCGGCACCCGCCCGGTCTCAGCTCTTTGTCAGGGTGCAGGTGTACGAAGAGCTGCCCGAGCTTTGGTACGCGTCGATCTCGAGGTAGTAGCTGCCGCTTCCGGCGGCGGTTCGGGTGAAGGCGAGGGACTCGTCCGTGCCCACTCCATCGTTCACGGACCGGTCGATGGTGCTCCCGCCCG
Organism: Streptomyces sp. NPDC006450; assembly: GCF_040612195.1. Lineage (NCBI taxonomy): Bacteria > Bacillati > Actinomycetota > Actinomycetes > Kitasatosporales > Streptomycetaceae > Streptomyces > Streptomyces sp. NPDC006450. The sequence goes on from NZ_JBEXPT010000018.1 coordinate 27,571, forward strand.
AGTCGAGCAGGTAGAGGTCGGCGTCATAGGCTCCGTCCGGAATGGCGCACTGGATGCTGACCCGCTCGCCGACCGAAAAGGAGACGCGGAAGTAGTCGCGGTCGGTGGTCGACTTCATGCTGCCGGTGAGTGAGGCGGGGTAGGCCAGGGCGTCGGCGTCGTCAGCGGTGGCACGGGTGTCGTTCGTCTCGGTTTCCGCCAGGGTGTTCGTGCCTCCGGGCGGGGTGCAGCTGGTCTGCGGGGTACCTGTGTACAGGTGGGGGTCGGCGACTCCGCTTGTGATGCTGCGGAGGTAGTAGCCGCAGGTGGGCCGGTTCTTGAAGTCGTAGGTCTGCCCGGGTCCCAGGCGCCAGATCTTGTAGTCGGAGAAGGTCAGCGGCTTGCCTGAGGATGCCTGCTCCGGCTGGTGGTCGCCCAGGACGACGTAGGCCTCCTTGCCGTAGAGGGTGGCCTTTCCGTTCTTGTCGAGGAGCAGTGAGCTGCCTTCCTCGACCCCTACGCCCCAGGCTTTGCCTCCAGAGGTCCGGCCTTCCTTGATGGCGCGGGCGACGAAGGCCATGGTGCGGCCCATCCGGTCGCGGGTGGTGAAGTGGGAGTCGTTGACGACTCCGCCGTAGTTCGCCCAGTCGAACATGCCGGTGGTGAACGTGATGGAGCTGTCGTACGGGTTGGCGAGGGCTTCTGAGCTGGTGACGCTGCCTTTGCAGGCGTCGTAGACGACGGGACTGTTGATGTGATGGCCGGCGCTGCCGCCGCCCGAGCCGCCGCCCTTGGCCACGACGGATTCGACGGACGCCTCCAGCGCGCTGCCCTTCCAGGCGGCGTAGCGGCACTGGTCACCGCCTGCGAAGTAGACGAACTCGGCGTTGCGGATGTCGGCGTTGACCTGGCTGTTGTTGCCGTCCGCGGCGGCGGTCAGGGTCCAGGTGGTACAGGAGTTGACGCCTGTGAGCGCCAAGGCGGCGTCGCATTCGGGGGTGGCGCTGCCTGAGGTGGGGGCGGAGCCGGCCAGGACGATGACGTCCAGGCTGCCGGCGCCCCCGCGGATGGCATCGATGGCAGCGGACATGGATCCGGGGGCGATCTTGCCGTCGCCGTTCATGGTGAAGGCGGGGCCCTGCCATGACGTGCGGCTGACGTCGGAGCTGCTGCCCAAGCGGACCCGCGTGGCGGCAGCCTGCGCGCTGCCGGTGGAAGTGAGCGTTGCGGCAAGTGTGAGCAGTGCTACGGCAGCTGAGGCCGGCGAGGCATGCCTGAACCGTGTGCCCATGGCTTCTCCAAGGGGTGGGGGAGGAGTGGAGTGGCGCATCTGCAGGGGGCAGGGCGTGGCGACGCCCTGAGCGGTGCGTGGGAGGTGCGCCGTCCTGCGGGTGCTGCAGTAGCGGAACTTACAAGCCGAGCTGAATGAACGGTAGATGTAGAGCGCGAATCACCCTCCCCATCGGATGTGTGGGTGATTTGGTCAGCTCAACGGCGCCTGATGCGCGGTCTCGCGGTCAGAAGAGCCCCGTTACCGCAATGTAACGAGCGATACATCTAGCCATAAGTTCAACGCGTCTGTAATTTCCGTGTTGTAGCCGACGGCGACCATCCCGTCGGCCCTGAAGACCGGAGAGGCATACGCCTGATGAACACCCGTCTGTCCCGAAACCTGATCGTGGCGCTGACTGCCGCGACCGCGCTGACCACGCTCACTTCTTGTTCGGACTCCGCTGCCGACACCGCCGAGGCCACCGGCGGACAGCCGGCCGCCATCGCGGGGGTAACGGTCGCGAAGGACACTGCGCTGCACGACGCGCTGCCCGACGCGATCAAGAAGTCGGGCACCGTGCGCGTGGCCACGGACGTGCCCTACGCGCCGTTCGAGATGTTCGTGACCGAGGGCAAGCCCGAGCTCACCGGCCTCGACTACGACCTGGGGCAGGCGCTGGGGGCCAAGCTGGGTGTGAAGTTCGCCTTCACGCCTCAGAAGTTCGACGGCATCGTGCCGGCCATCCAGGCCGGAAGATTCGACGCGGCGATGTCGGCGATGACGGACAACAAGGAGCGCCAAGCGGTCGTCGACTTCGTCGACTACTCCGTTTCGGGTTCCGGGATCATGGTGATCAAGGGCAACCCCGAGGAGATCACCACCCTCGATGACCTGTGCGGCAAGAAGGCCGCGGTGCAGGCGGCGACCAACCAGCTGGACCTCCTGAAGGAACATCAGGCGAAGTGCAAGGCCGCCGGGAAGGGCGAGATCGACATCCAGACCTTCCCCAAGGACTCCGATGCGCAACTCGCACTGCGCTCCGGCAAGGTCGTCGCCCAGGTGCAGACCAAGCCCGCCGCGGGCTGGACGGCCAAGACCGCCGACGGCGGCAACGCCTTCCAGGTCGTGGACGACCCGGCTGCCGCGGGCGGCTACGGCGCCTCACCGAACGGCATCGCGGTGTCCAAGAAGCTGCCGCAGCTCAGCGACGCGATCCACAAGGCCTTGCAGACGCTGATCGACGACGGAACCGTGACCAAGATCTTCGACAAGTACGGCGTCGCATCGATCGCCGTCAAGGAGGCCACCAAGAACGCGGCGGTGGACTAGAAATGACCACCACCACAGCCCCCGCGGACATCGACCGCCCGGCCCCCCAGCAGCTCACCGTCGTGCCGCTGCGCCACTACGGCCGCTGGATCGCCGCTGTTGCGGCCATGACCGCACTCATCGGTGTGGCCGGATCACTGGCGAAGAACGGCAATCTTCACTGGGAGATCATCGGCCGCTTCCTCTTCGCCGACCTGATCTTCTCCGGACTCGTCACCACCCTGTGGCTCACCGTGGCTGCGATGGCCCTCGGGCTCGCTCTGGGCACGCTGGTCGCAGTGATGCGCCTGTCGTCCAACCCGGTTCTCCACGGCATGTCCTCACTGTTCGTCTGGTTCTTCCGCGGCACCCCCCTGCTGGTCCAGATCATCTTCTGGGGATACGCCGCCGCCCTCTACCAGTACGTGAAGATCGGCATCCCGTTCACCAGCGTCACCTTCTTCCAGGTCGAGACGAACTCCCTCCTCACCCCGGCCGTCGCAGCCCTGCTGGCCCTCGGCCTCAACGAGGCCGCGTACGCCTCGGAGATCGTCAGGGCCGGCATCCAGTCGGTGGACCCCGGCCAGACGGAAGCCGCGCACTCCCTCGGCATGCGGCCCGCCCAGACCATGCGCAGGATCGTGCTGCCCCAGGCCATGCGGGTGATCATCCCGCCGATGGGCAACGAGACGATCAACATGCTGAAGATGACCGCTCTGGTATCGATCATCTCGGCGCACGACCTGATGTCCAACATTCAGGACGTGTACGCGCAGAACTACCAGGTCATCCCCATGCTCGTCGTCGCCAGCCTCTGGTACCTGGGCTTGGTCACCCTGCTCGGCATCCCGCAGGCATGGCTGGAGCGCCGCTACGGCCGCGGCTCCGACCGAGGCGGCCACGTCTCGCCTCTCCGCCGCATGTTCGCCGGCGCACTGGCCCCATTCGCCCGCACGAAGAAGAACACCAAGGAGGCGGCGGCGTGAACGTCCCCATGGTCCACGCCCAGGGCGTGCGCAAGCACTTCGGGAAACTCGAAGTCCTCAAAGGCATCGACCTGACGGTCGAACGCGGGCAGGTGTGCTGCCTGCTGGGCCCCTCAGGCTCAGGCAAGTCCACCTTCCTGCGCTGCATCAACCACCTCGACCGAGTCGATGGCGGGAAGCTCGCGGTCGACGGCGACCTGGTCGGCTACCGCCAGAGCGGATCGCGGCTCCACGAACTGCGCGAGAAGGAAGTCGCCGCGCGACGACGCGACATCGGCATGGTCTTCCAGCGCTTCAACCTCTTCCCTCACATGACCGCTCTGGACAACGTCATGGAAGCCCCCGTCAACGTCTGCAAGACCGACACGGCGCAGGCCAGGGAAGAGGCCCACCACCTGCTGGAACAGGTGGGCCTCGGGGACCGCGCGGGCCACTACCCGGCCCAGCTGTCAGGCGGGCAGCAGCAGCGCGTCGCCATAGCGCGAGCCCTGGCGATGAAGCCCAAACTCATGCTCTTCGACGAACCCACCTCCGCCCTCGACCCGGAACTGGTCGGAGACGTCCTGGACGTCATGCGCCGGCTCGCGGCAGACGGCATGACCATGGTCGTGGTCACCCACGAGATCGGCTTTGCCCGCGAGGTGGGTGACACCGCCGTCTTCATGGACGACGGCGTCGTCGTCGAATCCGGTGACCCGCGCCAGGTCCTTGTCGAACCCCGGCAGGAACGCACCCGCGCGTTCCTCTCGAAGGTCCTGTGACCGCCCCTTCACGGGAGCAGCTGCACACCGACACGCTGCTTCCGTACGCCGCAGCGCGCCTGGAAGGCTACCTCGCCGACCTTGCCGGCCTGGTGGCCATCGACTCGGGCTCCTACAGCCCCGCCGGCGTGAACCAGATGGCCGACTGGACCCAGGAGCGGCTGCTGCGGCTCGGATTCGACATCGAGCGCGTCGCTCCCGACCCCACCCACGGGCGCCCTGTCGGCGATGTGATCGTCGCCCGCAAGCCGGGCGACCTTCCGGTCGAGCAGGGCGGACGACGCCTCCTGCTCGTCGCGCACCTCGACACCGTCTTCGACGACGGAACCGCCGCAGCGAGGCCCTTCCACCTCGACGGCCACACGGCGCGCGGCCCCGGTGTCAGCGATGACAAGGCCGGCCTGCTGGCCGGCATCACCGCTCTCGAGATCCTGGAAGAGACGCGGGCAGGCCAGTACGCCGAACTCGTCTTCCTTGCCACCCCGGACGAGGAGATCGGCTCACCGGCGAGCCGCCCGGTGACCGAAGCGGCAGCCCGCGGAGTTCACTTCGCCCTCGCCCTGGAGTGCGCCCGGGAGAACGGCGACCTGGTCATCGCCCGCAAAGGTGTCGCAGACTTCCGTGTGAGCGTCACCGGCCGGGCAGCGCACGCCGGCATCGAGCCCGAGCGCGGAGCGAACGCCGCCCTGACCGCCGCCCACCTGGTCGTGGCCCTGCAGTCCCTCAACGGCCACTGGGACGACGTCACCGTCAACGTCGGTGTCGTACGGGCCGGCAGCCGAACCAACATCGTCTGCCCGGAAGCCGAGCTGCGCGTCGAGGTCCGCTCGGCCACCGCCGCCGGACTCGCAGCGGCCCACCGTGCGATCGAGTCAGCCGCGGCACGGCCCGCCGTGGCCGGCACCACTGCGACCGTCGAGCAGCTGGACCTGTGCCCGCCCATGGAGGACACATCCGCCTCACGCCGCATGTTCGACCAGGCCAGACGCATAGCCGCAGGCCTGGGAATCAGCCTGGCAGGATCGGCGACCGGCGGCGTCGGGGACGCCAACTTTATCGCCGGTCTCGGCGTGCCCACCCTGGACGGCCTCGGCCCGGTCGGCGGCGCCGACCACACCCCGGAGGAATGGCTGGACACCTCCACCGTACCGGCCCGCGTCGCTCTCCTGGCCTCCCTGATCGCCGACCTCGGCGACAGCCGCACCGGCTGACACCCCCATGAACGTCCCGTACCGGTTTGATCGCGCCATTGCCCGGTACGGGATGCCCGCCCCGGCAGCCCCTCCCACCACGCACTGGGCTGCCGGCCCGCGCGGGGACCGCAGCGGCCACCCGCAGCTGCGGTCCCGGCCCCCACCCCACCCGACCCGACCCACAGGAGGCATCCCCATGCCCGTCCCGACCGGAGCCCGCCGTACCGTACTGGCGGGCAGCACAGCTCTCCTTCTCGGCCTCACCCTCACCCCGGCCGCCCACGCCCACACTGCCGCGCCGGCCGACGGCCGCGGCTCGCTCGTCCTGATCGGCGGCGGCCTGAAAGCCGACAACACGCAGGTCTACGGCGAGATCATCAAGCGTGCCGGTGGAGCGAAAGCGCGCATCGGCGTCCTCACCGCCGCCTCCGTCCCCGCCAGCCAGGATCCGGCCGCAGGCGACCCGGAGAACTGCAGCAACTCCGCCTGCAACGGCGCCTACTACGCCGGACTCTTCAAGCAGCACGGTGCCGCCGATGCCCAATGGATCCCCATCGACCTCGACCACATAACCAATGCCGACTCCGACGAGGTCGTGCGGCAGGTCAACTCCATGACCGGCTTCTTCTTCGGCGGCGGCGACCAGTACCGCTACGTCACCACCCTGCTCCACGGCTCCGCACACACCGACTCGAAGGTTCTCGCCGCCATCCGGGCCAAGCTCGCCGCCGGGGCCGTGGTATCCGGATCCAGCGCCGGAGCGCAGATCGCAGCCGGAGCGGACATGGTCACCGGGGGCGACTCCTACGAAGGGCTTCGCGACGGCAGCAGCCCGGGCTACTTCGACGACCCGGCCCGGCTCGGATACCTCCCCGAAGGCGGCTTCGGCTTCCTCCGCTCAGGACTCGTCGACACCCACACCGGCACGAGCGGACGCGAAGGCAGGGCCCTGCGACTCGCTGCCGACACGGGACACGACCGCGTGTACGCACTGGAAGAGAACACCGCACTCATCGTCGACGATCCCAGCACGCCCCGCGAGCGACTGCGCGTCCTGGGCCCGCAAGGCGTCGCCATCCTCGACCTCCGGCAAGCCCGCACCAGCAAGGACCCACAGGCCGGATGGGCGCTGACCGGCGCCCGCTACAACTACCTCTCCCACGGCGACCGCTACGACCCCCGCCGCTGGCACATCCAGCCCGCCAGTGGCAAGCGGCCCCTGATCCCGCTGTCAGCCTCACCGATACCCGCCAACTCGGACGTCTTCTACTCCCCGGCCAACCCCGCGGGCGTCCCCTACTCCTTCCTGAACACCGCCCGCGCCCTGGCCGCCAGTACCCAGCGCACCACCACGGCCAGCACCTTCGAGAGCGGTCCCCGGTTCACCGTCACCTTCAGCAAGCAACCCGGATTCACCGCCTGGACCAGCGACGACGCCACCGCGCACACAGTCACCGGCCTGCGGATAGCCGTCGCTCCGGAGTGATTCTGCCCTGACGCACTCCGGGCGACAGGGTCGGCCGGAATCCGGGGGTTCCGGCCGGCCTCACTCGCTCACGCGCGACACTAAGCTCGACCTCGACCCGCCCCAGCACCCACGCATACGAAGGAAGACCCAGCGCATGGCCCCTGGCACGCTCGCCGACGAGATCCGCCTCAAGCTGGGCGATGCCAGCCCCGCCGAACGCAAGGTCGCACGCGTGCTGCTCGCCGGCTACCCCGCAGCCGGTTTCGAAACCATGGCCGTCCTCGCGGAACGCGCCGCCGTCAGCACCCCGACCGTCCTGCGCTTCATCAACCGGATCGGCTATCGCGGCTTCCCCGATTTCCAGGCCGCGCTCCGCGCGGAGCTCGACGAACGCAACGCCTCCCCCCTCTCCCTCTACGAGGCAACCGACTACGGCCGCAGCCAAGACGGAGTCGAGGACCTTTCCCTCCTCCAGCGAGGCAGCAACCTCTTCAGCGCCGCTGTGGCCCAGACCCTCGCCGAACTACCCCCGCACGATCTCGAACACGCGATCGCGCTGCTCTCCGACGGCAAACGCCGCATCACCCTGGCCGGCGGCCGGTTCACGAACCTCTTCGCCCAATACCTCGGCCTGCACCTCATGCAGGTACGCGACGACGTCCGGTTCCTCCCGGACCGGGACGTCGAACGGACCGCGCAGCTCGCAGCGGTGAACCGACGCGATGTCTTCGTCCTGTTCGACTACCGGCGCTACGAGCCGGACAAGGTCTCCATGGCCGAACTCGTCCAGGAGCAGGGCGGCAAAGTCATCCTCTTCACCGACGTATGGCTTTCACCCGCGGCCGCCCACGCACAGGTGGTCCTGCCGAGCCAGGTCGCCGCACCCTCCCCCTACGACAGCCTCGTCCCTACGCTCGCCATCATCGAGACCGTCGTCGCCGGCGTGCTCACCGCCCTCGGTGAAGGAGCCCGCCGGCGGATGCAGCACGGAGAGGACACCGCCCGCCGGATGGGCCTGTACTGACCACCACACCCTCAGCGTGGACGATCTGCCGGTTCCGCGGGAAGCCGCGGAGGTCGTACGCCTGTCACTCAGCGGACGTCACCCACCGCTCTCCGTGACGTCGCGCTCCCGAGGATGCAGCCATCCGTACCGGATGCATCCGGTACGGGTCTGCAGGGCGAAGAGTGGATGCAGTCTCGAGACGCTCCGGCAGAGAAAGTCGCGCAGCGACTGCCCACCGCAGCCGAGACCCGGCACGGTGACGGGAACGTCAAAGAAGAAGAAGTAGTGAGGGTGCTCCGCCTCGCCGGTCGCCGCCCCAGCGAACGACAGAGTCCGAAGTCCCCTTCGGAGGAGGAAGCCATGGCTGTCCATCACGTCCGCCGCACCGCCGCACTCGCGGCAGCGGCGTTCGCTCTCCCTCTGGCACTGGGCGTGGCAACCCCGGTATTCGCCGACTCCCAGCGGGCTGACCCGTATGGGCCGGCCTGCGCATCGGTCCCCAAGGAAGGCTCCGGCAGCCTCGCCGGCATGGCCGAGGACCCCGTGGCCACCGCGGCGTCCAACAACCCGGCCCTGTCGACGCTGTCCGCAGCCATCACGAAGGCCGGCCTGGTCGACACCCTGAACAACGCCGAGGACATCACCGTGTTCGCTCCGACCAACGAGGCGTTCGCGAAGATCCCGAAGGCCGACCTGGACAAGATCCTGGCCGACAAGGCGGAACTGACCAAGATCCTCACCTACCACGTGGTGGGCGAGAAGATCACACCGGACCAGCTCGACAAGGGCTCCTTCAAGACCCTCGAGGGCAGTTCCCTGACGACTGCCGGATCCGGAGAGAGCTTCACCGTCAACGGCACGGCGAGGATCGTCTGCGGCGACGTCCAGACGGCCAACGCCACGGTCAACATCATCGACACCGTCCTCACGCCGATGTGACCAGACCCCCTGACATCCAACCGCTACGCAGCCACGATCCCGCTGCGATACGCGGTAGTCCGGCAGCGGGTCCAAAAGGACCGGTCTCCCGTCCATGCGGGCCCGCAGTGGGGCCGTAGTCGGGTGCCCGCGTGCCGGGCGGAAGCTCCCACCAGCGGGGGAGTCCTGCAAGGAAAGACAGTGAGCGTGAGCGTACGAAGGTGTGGGACAGTCGCGTCGTTCCTCGGAGGCCTGGTCCGCGTTGGTTGGATGCGGGCATGAGTTCTGTGCACTGGCTGTTCGGGGACCAGCTCGGCCCGCACTTCACCGCCACCGCCGCGGGCGGGACGCCGAGGAACGTCCGGTGGCTGCTGATCGAGTCCCTCGCCGTTCTGCGGCGGCGCCGGTTCCACCGGGCCAAGGCCCATCTCGTGCTCAGCGCCATGCGCCACCGGGCGGCAGACTTGGGTGAGCGAGCCCAGTACGTCAAGGCGGAGACCTACCGTGAAGGGCTGATGGGGGCCGTCGGTGACGCGCCCGTCTCCGTCCACCACCCCACGTCCCGTGCCGCCCTCGCCCTGGTGACGTCGCTCCCGCAGGTCACCGTCCACCCGGCCCGCGGCTTTCTGGTCGGGCACCGGGAGTTCGCCGACTGGGCCGCGCGGCAGAAGGGCCGGCGGCTCCTGCAGGAAAACTTCTACCGGTACACCCGGCGCACCCACGACATCCTCATGGAAGGAGACGGGCCGGCGGGCGGACGGTGGAACCTGGACCACGACAACCGCGAGCCACCGCCCCGCGGTCGCACCACGCTCGGTGCGCCGCCTGCATACCGGCCCCGTGAGGACGAGATCGACGAAGGGGTCCGGCAAGACCTGGACCGCTGGGAACGCGAGGAGGGCATCACCTTCGTCGGGCGAGATGGCCCCCGCCTGTTTCCCGCGAGCCGCCACGAGGCACTGGCCGCGCTCGACCACTTCGTCACCCACCGGCTCGCCGATTTCGGCGCGCACGAGGATGCCATGCTGGCCGCCGACCCCGTGATGAGCCACAGTCTGCTGTCCTCCTCCCTCAACCTCGGCCTCCTCGACCCGTGGGAGTGCGTGAGCCGGGCCGAGGAGGCCTTCAGGGCCGGGCTGGTACCGCTCAACAGCGCTGAGGGCTTCATTCGGCAGGTATGCGGCTGGCGTGAGTACGTGTGGAATCTCTACTGGCACCTGGGCGAGGACTACCGGCACCGCAACGAACTGCGCCACACCACACCGGTTCCGGCCTGGTTCGCCGAGCTGGACGCGGACGCCGTGGGCGCCCGCTGCCTGTCCACGGTGCTGGCGCAGGTACGGGACACGGGGTGGACGCACCACATCCCCCGCTTGATGGTCCTTGGCAGCCACGCCCTGCAGCGGGGCTGGGACCCGGCGGAGGTGACGGACTGGTTCCACCGGAGCTTCGTTGACGGCTACGACTGGGTGATGCTGCCCAATGTGGTGGGCATGTCCCAGTACGCGGACGGCGGGCTGATGACCACCAAGCCCTACACCTCGGGCGGCGCCTACATCCACCGGATGAGCGACCTGTGCGAGGGCTGCCGATACCGACCCACGGACCGCAGTGGCGAACGGGCCTGCCCCTACACCGTCGGCTACTGGTCCTTCCTGCATCGGCATCGCGCACGGCTGGAGGGCAATCCCCGCATGGCCCGGGCCGTGAAGGGCCTGGACCGGCTCGCCGACGTCGAGCAGGTCGCCCGGGCGCACCGCGCCGCCGGCGACACACCACCCTGAGCCCCGGTCTGGCCGTCGGCCGGCAGAGCTGTGGGTAACCGGCCACTCGTGCCTCGCTGCCAAGATCCCATGCTATGCACGATCCTCGCGGCGAGTGTTGCCCGACGGGAGCGGTCTCAACTACGGGATCTCCTCTCCCTCAGGCAGGTGAACGAGAAAGACTTCGTCCACGAAACACCACGCCCAGGCCTCGTCGGGATCCATCGACAGGACCACGGGGTGGCCCGTCTGCGCATGGTGGGCGTACGCGTGCCGCCCTCGCGAACTGTCGCAGCATCCGATGTGTCCGCACGTCGAACACCACCGCAGCCGGGTCCAAGTCCACCCGCGTTCGCGGCACTCCGCGCACACGCCCCAAGGCGTCGCCGGCTGTCTGGGCAGCGCGGTGCGGTGGGAACACGCACGTCCTTCGACACGCCCGCCGTCGGGTGATACCGCCCATGAGGAGACCTGTTGCCGGAGACTCTCGCGATCCGCGCCGATGTGATCCAACTCGATTCCCTTCCTCGGCCGGCCCACAGGGGACACAGGCTGAGTGCGTTCACCGCTCTTGCAGGGCCCAAGGCGAGGGGGGCACCCCGCGCGGGGAGCTCTTGGGTAGCGAGACGACCCAGTGCCCCCGCTGCGCCCCACGACCGGCAGCCGGGCTCTGAGTCGGATGCCGCACGCGATCACAACGCCGCGATACGGGCGGCAAAGAAGCCCGCCACCAAGACTGCGCCGAAGGCAATCAACCCCAAGAACAGCCAGGGGTGCTCCCATATGCCACCGTCTGGCCGCTCTGCATGCGCCTCGGCCGTGCATCCCTCACCTGATGGGGTTTCCTCCGGCGTGACACCGTACGTGCTCATGGTGCCTCCTCAACTCAGTGTCTTCATTCCCTTCCATATTTCTGCGAAGCTCCGCCTCGCGCCTTTCGCATCGTTTGTGCACCGCCTGGTGCGGTGAGCCATCGATCACACCACGTGGCTGGTCGGCCCGCTCGCAGGCGGAATCCCGCGCATGAGCTCGTGTGACGAGGGCACCCCCAACGAGGCCGTGTGCCGGATCGTGATCCTGGAAGACCAGATCGAAGAGGCCAGCGCATCAACGCCGCCTATCGCCGCGCCGCCGAGTCGGTGAGCTCCCCTCCCGCCGGCTGGAACGGACGTACCCGGCGAGCCCGGCGTAGCGGCGCCGAGGAGCCTCGTGGCCTTCAGCCCTACCGGCAGGTCCAATCCGCACCGCCAGACGGTGTCGCTGGGTTCCAGGAACGGGTCGTCGGCCCGTGAAGGCCGACGGCGCGGCCGAAGTCCCGAACACCACTGAACACCGGTCTTTCCGGCGGGATCGTCGTGTTCGGGATGCCCGCAGATCGCGGACGGCGGGCCGTGGAAGGACGGTGCGCTGAGGGGCGATGTGAGCAGGCGCGAGCCCTGGACGACCGAGAAGTTCGGAACATCCTACGAGGGCGCGGTCCAGGGGCTTCTCGCCGCTGGGATGTCCCGTACCCGGTCCTGTTCCCCCCGGCGTCGCCGTCGGCGCCGAGGCGGCCACGGCGCATGCGGGTTATGCCCCAGCCTCGCTCACGTCTTCATGGTTGCGATACTGATGCGGTGACGGATAGCGAACGGCAGACGGGCCGGCGTTTGGAAAGAGCCATCCTGGAATTGCTTGAACGTCGCGGCCCGACTTCGACCATCTGCCCCTCGGATGCCGCGCGGGCGGTGTATGAGGGAGACGACGACGGCTGGCGCGCGTTGATGGAACCAGCTCGCCGTGCGGCCCGTCGGCTGGCCTCGGCCGGCGAGGTGGAGATCACCCAGGCAGGCCAACCCGTAGACCCGGCCAAGACCCGCGGCCCGATCCGTATCCGCCGCGCCCCTGAACCGCGGTAGGGAGCTGAGCCTCGACGGCGACTGCGGCACCTGCGCCCGGCCGACGTCGAGACTGGGTGACCCTGGCGCCTGTGAAGGGCCAGGCAGCCTTCAGCGGCAGTCGCCCCGGCGGGGCCCTTCTCGCAGCGGATGCGGGCACGTTCGCGTCGTTGGGCTGCGAGGGCTTCGGGGTATCGGTGGCGTGCGACGACCCGCTGGGGATCACGGGGCTTGGCCGCCGGTGACGTCGGCTGGAGTGTCGCTCGTTCCGCGGACTTGCCGCAGTCAGTACGGCCGGTGGCGCGCCCTGGGGAGGCGGCCGCGCTCTGTCCATGCCGTCCCGTTGCGGTCGGCCAGGAGCCTGCCGTCAGGCGCCAGGGCGATCAGCTGGTCGGGGGGCGGGCCGCTCCACGGCTGCCAGGGCGGGGCTCCGGGGACGGGCTGAAGCTTGTGGCCCCGTCGGTGGAGGAGCCCGCTTCTGGTGGTCGCCCCCAACGCGCCAACAACCTGGCAGCACGTATCCGGGCAGAAGACGGTCCACGGCCGGTTTTGGCAGCTTCGAACCGGATCGCCGCGGGCGAAAGAGCATGATGCCAGGCGGCCCGACCGGAGGGGCCCGCGGGCAGCCACCAGGCCGGGCGACAGCGCCACCGGTGGGGGAGGTGAGGCCGTCTCGCAGTGGCACGTCTACGACGGCCGACGGCCCCGCGTGCCGAAGGTGGCCGGACTGCATGCGGGATCGGTACGGGCACACCGTCCAGGTGGAGGCGACGAGCGTCCTGCTCCTGTGACATCACGTCCGGCATCGCCGCGCGCGCCGGCGGCAATGACTCGGCCGCCGCACGGCTCTGAACGGAACCATCACCGATCAGAGCGCACAGGTGCACGTCGAGGCAGTTCGTGGAACGGCAGCCGTACGGCCGCCGCCGAACTTCCACGTGCCTGACCTGTCAGGCTCCGCCCACGCAATCCACGGTCGGTGTCCGGGCCTTGTCGGCCTTGGCTCAGGTGGCTCGACGGGGCTGCGCGCGTCACCACGGTGGGCCGGCGGTATCAGTTCCACCGGTTTCAGGTCGCGGTTCGGGAACCGTTCCGCGGGATCCTGCGTGAGCCCTTGATGGGCAGCGGTCGGTCGTTGGAGGGGATCTGATGCGAACGCGGACGATGGTGAGTGTGGCGGTGTCGGCATGCGTGGCAGTGGTGGCATGCGGGTGCGGTCCGGAGAATTCGAAGGAGAAGGCTGACGCAAAGCCTTCGCGGCCGTCCGCGTCCACACCGGCGACAGCACCGTCGGGCACGCCGTCCGCATCGGCCGGAGCCGCGAAGCCGTCGGCCACGGTGAGCGCCAACCAGCCCGCGCCCAGGACGAAGGAACGCGCGATCCAGCGCTACGAGCAGTACCTCCACGGCCTGGGGCGGGAGGACATCGGCACGGTCTGCGAAGTGGCCGGGCCGGGCGCGAAGAAGGCAGAGGACCAGGGATTCGGTCCGTGTACGTCGACGTACGTGATCGTGTTCCAGATGATCTCACCCGAACAGAAGAAGGCTTTGCAGACCGCGACGGTAGATCCGCAGCGCGTCCCCGTGCACACCCTCGACAAGATCGAGATGCCGCTCGAAGCGGTCAGGTCCTCCGCCACCTTCTCCGAGGAAGACCTGGGCAGTTACACCCTGGAGTACGTAAAGAACGACTACTACGTCACCGACGGGAAGTGACCCTGGGTCGGGTGCCGTCGTGCGCGGTCGGCGCGGGCTGGAGGTCACCCGGCCCGTCCCGGGTCGGCCGGAACGCCCCAGGCGGCCGGGTGGGGCATGTGCGGTCCGTGGTCGGTGATGGTGAAGAGCTGGATGGTGCAGATCAGCTCTAGCAGGTGGGTGACCTGCGGGCGCGGGGCGTACAGGCGGATGCGCCGGCCCTGCTCGCGGGCGGCCAGGCGGTCCTCGAGGAGGATGTTCAGGCCGGTGGCTTTCGTAGGGCGGTCGCGGTCGCGGTCGCGGCACGAGTGCCGTCGCCGCGGGGCTCAAGGGGGTGGGCTGCCGGTTCCAGTGGTTGAAGTCGCCGACCACGCTGACGGGTCCGTCGGGGGTGTCCTCGGGGAGGACGAAGTCACCTGGGCGCCATTCTTGAGTTGCTTGCGTTCGAGCAGGGAAGGGATTCCAGCGGGAGGGGAACGGTTTTCGCCTGTGCATTCTCGCGGGTCCCGCCCCGTGCGCGCGCCGGCACGGGGCCGGGCGTGGGCGTGGACGTCACCCGGCCGGGCCGAACGGACACCCGCCACATCCCGGACGGCTTGCCGGACCTTTCGGTCGGAGGGACCGCCCCGCGTTCGGGCAACTCGGTCGCTGCGGCCTGCCTCGTCGTCGGGTACGAGGGCTCTCCGCTCGACCCCCTGTTCGTCGCGGCCCCCGACCACCCCTGACTGACCGGCCCAGACGGGCCCGGACCGGGGTCGCTTAGCGGCCCGGCCCGGCCCGTAGCGCAGCCAACTGGCAAGCGGTCTCGTCCAATCGAGGCGTCTACTCAGCGAAGCCAGTCGCTTGGATGGCTCGGCTCGTCATTCAGTCGTCCGAGCGTTCGCGGCGCAGGCATTCAGAGCGGGACCGGAGGGTGTCCAGGGCTTCGTGGATCGGGCAACTGGCCTCAGCTCGCGGTCTGAAGCGGCCTGGCGATGAGTTTGCACGCGAGGTCCTTGAGGTTCCCGTCATCGAGACAGACCCTGACGTACGCGGCCCCGCCGGGCTGGTCCGCCGGAACGACGAAGTCGTAGGACGCGATGGTGGCGCAGGCGATCGGGTAGCCACCACCCTGGCCGATCACGGCACGGTCCCCTCGGAGGGTGTAGGCCCACGTGGTTCGGCATGTGCCCGCACTGTCCCCTACTGCAGACCTGTGCTGCCCGACGACTCGGACCGACCGGTTGTACCAAGTGACGGTTCCCCTGGTCCACGTGGCACCGAACGTGATGTTGAAGTCGCTGGCGGGGTAGGCGGCAGCGGTCTGCGCGCCAGCGGCGGGAGCTCCCAGCAACGTGCCCGCGCTCAGCACGACAGAACCGAGGGCGGCGGCGAAATGAGTCTTCATGCGATCTCCAGGATGGGACGATCCGGTTGCGGCTCCACATCCTGGGCTGGCCGGCCACCTGCGGCCTACCTCTTAAGCCACGGCTTAAAGGGGGGCCGGGGGAGCAGGCACGGCGCCTCGCGCACCTCGGCACGGGTGTCCGGTGGCACCCGAACGGGGCGGCGCACCGCACCCACCGGTCTGACGCCGCGGTGCCCTCGGCCCTCACGGTTCCGTCAGCGCACCGGTCCGCAGCAGGGCCAGCCCGAGGGGGGTGATGAGGTGCAGCACGGACCCGCCTCGGCGGCTGGTGGTGATGAGGCCCGTGTTCCGCAGCACTGTCGCGTGCTGACTGGCCGCTGCGGCCGTGACGTTGAGGCGGCGGGCCAGTTCGCTCGTCGTGCATCCTTCTGCCGTCACCTGCAGGGCGCCGGCTCGCGTGCGGCCCAGCAGAGACTCCAGATTCCGCACGGCCGAGTCGTCCGCTTCTGCCGGTTCGGTACCGGTCAGCGGCCTTCGGAGAGCAGGCACGGTCAGCCGGGGTGGCAGGGCGGTATCGAGCGGATCCCACAGAAAGCTCACCGGGCGCTTCGAGAAGACCGTGGGCGTGATGATCAGTCCCCTTCCCTGGAGACGCACCTCAACTGGGCGCGGGTAGGGAGCTTCGAGCACCGGTGGACGCCAGCGGACCAGCGGTGCGCAGATCGAACGCAGCAGCAGATCTACGCCACCCTCCAACACCAGGTTCGCGCAACGGGTGGACAGGGCGACCAGTTCGGAGCGCCCTCGGTGCCAGTAGGGCTCCACGGTCAGCCGGTGGCAGGCGCGCACGGCCTCGGCGAGCTCCCGCCGCGCGTCGCGGTCGCCCTCAGCCACCCGCCTGGCCCACGGCAGGTGCCCTGGGTGGAAGTCGAGACCCTCGAACTCGCGTCGCAGCCGGGACACCGGGGCGTGCAGCAGGTTGTCCACGGCGTGGTCCACAGAGGGCACATCGCCCATCAGGGCCAGCAGATCAAGCCCGGGACCGCGCACCGGAACCAGGGACGTCAGGGGGCGCGTGTCGGCCCCCATCCGGCCCGCGATCGCTGACCGCCACGAGCGGAAGTGAGGAAGCTCCCGCTTCTCTCTCAGCAACTCCAGGCTGTAGTAGACCTCCGCTGCGACACCGATCGTTGCGGCTACCCGTGTCCGGGCGAGGTCTTCCGTCGTGAAGTGAATGCGTAACACCGACCGGCCCCCTGCTACTGACTTGAAGCGCGTGAGCGCACGCCCAGCATGCCCCAACCCGCCGCGCCCGATCCGGCGTTCAGGCGTAGGCCGCGCCAGCTGGTTGACTGCGCACGCGGCGCCCGCAAACCGGTTCGGGCGAGGGTCGGTTTGCCCTGGCATGACTCAGAAGATCGCTGACATCCCGGTCTTCGGCGGCTTCGGCGGCTTCGGCGGCGGCCTGGCCCCGCGGCAGTCGGTGGCGGGGACTGCCCGGGACCAGGTGAAGGTCGGCGGGTACATGCAGAACCCGGACCTGCTCATCCCGCTCCAGGAGGTCCGCAGCCCGTACCTCGCCGCGTTCCGGGACCAGGCCGTCGCCGACTACGGTGGAACGCACGCCACAGGAGCGCACGAGTTGTTGGGCGTCGGGACCACCACGTCCGGACGGCCGGGACGTCGGCGTGGGGTCGCCGTCACTCAGCGATGGTGGGGGCCCAGCAGCGTGGCGGCCGCGGCGATGAAGGCGATGGATGCTTCCTTGGCCGCATGCCGCCGGGCGTCCAGCTCGGCCCGGTCGATGACCTTGCGCAGCGCGTACGTCGCATCTGCGGCCAGCTGGGCGGGGGCGGCCAGCGCGGGCACGAGGACCTGCAGGCGGATGTGGGGCGCGGTGATTGCCGCCCGAGTGTCGTGCGACCTCGTCTGGGCCTCCAGTTGGTGCTCGGTGCCTGCCTCGGTCAGGGCCAGACGCTCCCGGTGGAACATCGCCGAGCGGTGCGCGTCCAGGGCGGCCGCGAAGTCGGTGACGGCGCCGAGCTGGTCCTGGCGGTGGCTTTCGGTTCGCTCCTCGGCGCGTGCAGTGCGTGCCGAACGGTGCTGGAGGAGTCCGGCGGTCAGGGCACCGGCGAGGGTGCCGAGTACGGCAACGATCGAAGGCCATATGGACATCAGGTGGTGGGTCCTCTCGAGCAGTCGGTTTCCGTGGTGAGGTCGGCGAACAGCGGGCACACGGCGGCGCCTTCAGTGGTGGCGTTACGCCTGCGGCGCTCCGGACCTACCTTCGCTGCCATGATCACCTGTCCCGAGTCGACCTGTACACGTGCTGGCCGGAAGCGAGTACCGGCGCGTTCCCAGAACTCAGCTACACATTCCTGGTCGCTGACGGAGCGCCTCCAGCGGTGACCAACAAACGTTTCGGGCTCTCGGCGACAAAGCCACCGGATGGAAAACACGTTGGCCGGTCCGCCGTTGAGCTGCGACGATGCCCCTGCTTCTCTTACGGAGGATGTTTGTTCGATTTTGTGTGCGGCGGCGAACCAGGCCAAGGGTGACCGGGGTCCCAACGACTGGCAGCCGCCTGCCAAGGGGCTACTGGTGCACCTTTGCGACGGCGTGGACGAACGTGAAGAACAGCTACCAGCTGACGGTGAGCGAGGGTGAGAAGAAGAGCTGACCGAGATGCTGGAGACGTGCTCATGACCGACCACCCGACCGGTAGCATCCCGCAGCCCGACCGCGGTGCAGTCCATGACGGGTTGAGCCCGTTGACCGACCAGGTGAAGGCGGGCCCGGGCGGAGCGATGACGGATGAAGTCGGCGTCATCACCGGCGACGTCACCTTGACGACCGAGGCCAGCCCGGACGGCCGGGCTTCGGTGAGGATCCAGTACACCGGGGCGGCGGCGGCGCCGAAGGCCCCAACGCACTTCGTGAGTGCCCGGCCGCCACATCGTCGTGTCCAGCCGCCCCACCCGTGGAGCGACCGCGATGCGTGCGGCCACACCTGACCCGCGACTGACATGGCCGGGCCCCGACCCAGGGGGTGGGTCGGGGCCCTGCACAGGGGACGGCAGTGCGTCCGAACGCCTACTGGCGGAAGGTGTCCTTGACGTCTTCCTTGGCGTGACGGGCCTGGCCCTTGGCCTGCTCGGCACGGCCTTCGGCGGTCATCCGCTCGTTGCCGGCCATGCGGCCCATGGCTTCCTTGGCCTTGCCCTTGGCCTGCTCGGCGTGCGCCTTGCTCTTCTCCGTGCCCGACATCGGGACCTCCTCGTGTAGTACCGGTTTGGTCGTGACCACACGCCTGCTCCCGATCTCGTACCGCAAACCCCGCCGTCTGCCATCGGCCGGCCAAGGGCGGAAGCCGGTGCTGTCTGGCGCATGGCTGGAGAGGGAGCCGTGCCTGGGAGCCGTGGTCAGCGGGAATAGTGGTGGAGGCCCCGCTGGCGGGGAAGGCCGCCAGGCCGCGGGGTCATGCGGCGGTGGGTGGCCCGGTGGCGTCGGCCGGGGAAGGGGTTGCGCCGGGCGGGCACGCTGGGGGCCAGTGCCAGCAGGACGACGAGGGCGGCGACCGCGACGAGGATGAGCACGGTAACGAGGGTCATGTTCCTGCCTTCCGTCGGGTTCTGACTGTCTGTAGCTACTTGTTGTTACCGGAATGAGAGCTTCTAAACACGGTGGGTGATGAAGTCCTCAGGTGGTGCTCTGAGACGCAGGTGGCGGTCGGCCGGAGTGCGCCGGCTGCGCGCGGGCGGCGCGACCGGGTCACTTGTCCGTTTCCGTGGAGTACGTGGAAGGAAGGAAGAAGCCTGCTGTGATGGGGGACGAACCGGTGGTCACCACGGCCCCGCACGAGGACATAGCGCTGATCCGTCTGCGCGGAGCCATCGACGAGGCCAGTGCGCCCGGCCTCGCGCGGGCCCTTGCCGAGGCTGCGGCAAGCGGTGCATCGCGTACGGTCGCCGATCTCTCGGACGCCAGCTTCGCGGACTCCCACGCCCTGCACGCCCTGCTCGACGCCCAGAAGCTGCACCGGGCGGCGGGGACGACCCTGGTCCTGGCCGGCCCGCTGCAGACGCCCCTGTGCTGGCTGTTCGAGGTGACCGGCACCGCAGCCGGGTTCCGGATGACGAGCAGCCTGGAAAGCGCGATGACATGCTGAGCACGGAGTTCCTCTGCGAAACGGCGTGTGTCCGCGTGCTGTTCACGACCCCGGGCAGGCGATGACGGCGTGAACCGCCCGTAGCGGACACGCGTCCTGCGCCTCTTCGGCACCTGACCGGCCTCCCCACGCTGCCCGCCGACGGTCGTGGGAGTGCTGCGCGCACCGCACCGGCGCGACACCCTTGAGGTGACGGATGGATGACGGCCCGCCATGGTGTCCCGCGGCGGGTCGTTGGGCTGGTCATGGACCAGCTACTCGGTGCGCAGGCCGTCGGGACGCATCATGCGCCACAGCGGCGGCAGGCTGAGCAGGGTGACCAGCAGGACGACACCGCTGCTGATGCCGGTCATCCACGCGATGCCCGCCCAGTCCACGGCCAGTGGCAGCACCGCCATTTTCAGCAGGATCACGCCGAGGCCCAGGCCGCCGACGACAGCCAGCGCCAGGCCGAGCGTCACCGGCAGCGCGGTCTGCCACAGCACCGACAGCCCGAGCGTCGAGCGCCGGGTGCCGAAGGCGACCAGTGCCGACAGCAGTTTCCTCCGCTCGCGGAGCTGCTCCAGCACGGTGACGAGCATGCTGGCGCCGATCAGCAGCAGCACGACGGTCGTGCCGATGAACAGGCCGCGCTTGATGTTCGTGAACTGCGGGGCCGCGACGGTCTCCTCGTAGTACTGGACCGACTGCAGCGGGTCCATCCGCGCCGCGGTGTTGCGGACCTGTTCGGCCGCGTCGCGGTCGGCGGGGTCCAGCTTCGCCAGCAGTTCGGTGCCGGCGTCACCCAGGGCGCCGGCGTCGATCGCCTCGGGGGTGGCGAAGATCCCGGTGTGGAAGGACCCTGCCGGGTCCGGTACCAACGCGGTGAGGCGGGCGGCGGCCGGCACGGTCCACAGCTTGGGCGCGCCCGGCTTCCGGGACGTCTTGTCCTGCGTCGAGAGGTCGACTTGCGTGCCGGGCGCGGGGAGGTACGCGCCGCCGGTCAGCGGGTCCTGGTTCGCCAGGTCGCCGGCCAGGTAGACGCTGCCGGGCCGGCAGCCGGAGGCCTCGACGATCTGGCCCAGGGCCGCGCAGTCCCCGACGATCACGAAGGCGCCGGCGTCCGAGGGCGTGCCGGGCCCGTGCGCGTGGCCGAGTGTGTAGGTCAGGGTCGATGCCACGCCCGGGGTGGCGCGGAGCGCGGCCGTGTCCTTCTTCTGCTGGGCCGCACCGGTGTAGTCCCTGCTGATCCGCATCTCCCCGCGGAGCGGACTGAAGCCGGTGTCCTGGGTGTACCTGCTCTCCAGCCCCGAGAACAGCATCTGCACGGCGATCGCGCCGGCCACCGCGACCGTGATGCCGTTGAACATCCGGGCCGACGCGCCACTGTCCATCTGGATGCGGCGGGTGGCGAGCTGGAGCGGGAGCGGGCCGCCGCGCATCCGGCCGACGACGGTCGCCATCGCCCAGGGCAGCAGCGCCGTCACCCCCATGAGCAGCAGCACGGCGCCCGCCGCGATCCTCGGCTCGTTGACCGGGGCGCCCGGCGAGAGCCCCCCGATCATCGGGGACAGCAGGGACACCCCGACGACCGGCAGCATCAGCCGCCACCACAGGCGCCGCCGGGCCGTCCCGGTGTTCCGTACGACGCCGAGCGGTTCGATGGAGACCGTACGCAGCGCGAACAGGGTGACGGCGACGGCCGTGACCGGCACGCCGGCCACGATCAGCGCCGCCAGCAGGGGGCTCGGGGACACGTCGGACGCGAAGACGCTGATCCGCCACAGCTCGACCGTGCCGATGAGCTGGCGTCCGCCGACGAAGAGTCCCAGCCCCACGGCGAGCCCGATCAGCGCGCTGAACAGGGCCTCCCCGGCCGCGATCCGCCGCGTCATGTGCGGGTCCGCGCCGACCAGCCGCAGCGCGGCCAGCCGTCGGTCGCGGCGCTCGCCGCCGAAGCGGACGGCGGTGGCGATGAGGACCGCCACCGGCATCAGCAGCACCACGAAGGTGATGATGACCAGCAGCGTCAGGAACGGGCCGAGGGCCTCGGAGGGATTCGGGCCGCCGATGTCGTCGGTCCTGATCGGGTTCTCGTCGTCGGGGACGAGGTTGTCGGCCCCCGCGTAGTAGGCGAGTTCGCGTGGGCCGAGGAGTCCCGCCTCACCGATGGTGCCGCTGACCTTGTGGCCGAGGCGCTCCTTGAGCAGGGCCCCTTCGGGTGAAGCGAGCAGCTTGCCGAGTTCGGGGGAGACGAACATCTCGCCGGGGGCGGGCAGTTCGTGCAGGCCGGGCGGGAGCAGCGGACGGTCGCCGTCCGGCTGGACCAGCCGCCCGTAGACGTCCTGGCCCCGGTAGGTGGTGTCGGCCCGGCCGGTGACGATCGTCTCGGCGGTGGGCCGCACGGCCACGCTGTAGGAGGAGGGGGAGTCGTCGCGGGCCGCGCCACGGTCGCCGCGGGCGTTGAGGATGGCCGGGACGGCGGCGGCGACGAGCAGCAGGGCCACGCCGAGGCCGACTCCGACGGCGGTCAGGAGCGTACGGGTCCAGCCCTCACGTCCGCCGCTCACCGCGAACCGGACGCCGAAGGCGAGGTCCCGTACCCAGTCGGCCGGGGTGACGGGGGTCTCCCCGCGCGCCGCCGCACGGCGGTTGTCGAGTTGGCGGTGCTGGGTACGGATGCGTCGCAGCATGCTGTTCTTCACGCGGCGTGCTCCATGTCGCGCGTCTTTCCGTCGCGTACGACGATCTCGCGGTCGGAGTACGCGGCGACGCGTGCTTCGTGGGTGACCAGGACGACGGCCGTGCCGGTGTCGCGGGCGGCCTCGGTCAGCAGGCGTATGACGCGTTCGCCGTTGAGGGAGTCCAGGGCGCCGGTCGGTTCGTCGGCGAAGAGCACGCGCGGGTTTCCGACCAGGGCGCGGGCGACGGCGACCCGTTGGCCCTGGCCGCCGGAGACCTGGCCGGGACGTTTGCGGGCGAGGTCGGCGACCTCCAGGCGTTCCATCCACCCGACGGCCCGGCGCTCGGCCTCCTTGCGCCGGACGCGGTTCAGCCGCAGCGGCAGTGCCACGTTCTCCAGGCAGGTCAGGTCGGGCACCAGCTGACCGAACTGGAAGACGAAGCCGAACTCACCCCGGCGCAGCCGGCTGCGCCCGGCGTCCGAGAGCGTCGACATGGCCCGGCCGTCGTACATCACCTGGCCGGCGTCGGGCGTGACGATGCCGGCCAGGCAGTGCAGGAGGGTGGACTTGCCGGAGCCCGAGGGGCCCATGACGGCGACGACCTCGCCGGAGCGGATGCCGAAGTCGGCGCCGTCCAGCGCGGGGGTCGCGCCGTACGACTTCCGCAGGCGGGTCGCGGACAAGAGGGGGTCGGTCATGTGCGGATCTCCGTGGCGAGCTGGCCGAGGCGGGCGGCGGTGAGTTCGAGCCACCGCAGGTCCGCCTCCAGGTGGAACAGGGCGTGGTCGCAGATCAGCTGGTCGGCGAGGTCGCCCTGGGACTTGCGGCGGGTGAGCTCGCGCATCAGGCGCAGGTGTTCGGCCCGCTGGGTGTCGAGCAGTGCCTCGGCGCTGCGGCCGGTCAGCAGGGCCAGCACGACCTTGGTGTACAGGGTCGTCTGGAGGTACGGCTCGGGCTTCTCGGGCTGGGCGAGCCAGCCCTCGACGTCGGTCACCCCGGCGTCGGTGATGGCGTACCGCTTGCGCTCCGGGCCTCCGCCCGCCTCCGTGCCGTCGACCTCGACCAGGCCGTTCTTCAGCAGCCGCGCCATGGTCGAGTAGACCTGGCCGTAGTGCAGGGGGCGGTCCTGGCCGAACCGGTCATCGAAGGCGCGCTTGAGGTCGTACCCGTGGCGGGGCCCTGACTCCAGAAGTCCGAGCAGGGCATGGCTGATTGACATGCGGCGCACTCTACACGGTGTGTATACATCGCGTGTATAGCCCTCCGTGGCGCCGGCCCGCCCGGCCATCGCCGGGTGTGGCCGGGGGCTGACGGGGCAAGCGGTGTCCCGGAGGTGGATGCGCAGTCTCACGCCATGAACGATTCGACATGGGCGGGAGTGTGGCACCGTGTGCAGTCACTCGTGGCCACGCCGGGCGGTGACCGCGTCTTCGGTGCCGGTTGGGCACACGTTCTTCCTCTTCTTCCTCGAAGACCCTCTGACTCCGGCGGAACTGGCGTATCTCGAAGGCCAGATGGGCGTGTCGCTGCCCGAGGAGTACTGCGGCTTCCTCCTCCGCGTCGGCGCCGGAGGCGCCGGGCCGGCACGCGGGGTGCATCCGGCACGCCTGATCCAGGGACGCTGGCGGTGGGAGGGAGACGGCGCAGAGCTGTCGGGCACCCGCTGGCGTGGGATGCCTACACGCGGCTGCTCGCCCGGCACGGCCGCGCCGCGGAGGCGTTCACCGTGATGCTGCTGCTGCTGCTGCTGCCGCCGCCGCACGCCGATGACTGGGCGCTCGCCACCGCCCTGGTCGACGTGGCCGCCGTCGCTGGCCGCGACGAGGAGGCCGCAGCGGCCACGCCCCCGGCCGCTCGCAGATGATCCGTGAGGAACTCGTGAAGGCGCTGGCGTCCTCCGGGCGCCGGACTGGCACAGGGATGTCGCGAAGAGGTATTCGCGAAGGTATTCAAAGGTGCATACTCGGGAACATGGCAGATACGACCGTGAAGATCGACTCCGAGACCCGAGACCGCCTCGCCGCCCTCGCGGCCGCTCACGGCAAGAGCGTCCGCGCCTACCTTGCCGAACTCGCCATCGAGGAGGAGAACCAGCTCGCCCTCGGCCGGGCCACCGCCGCCTTCCGCGAAGCCGTCAGCAAGCCGGGCATCGCCGACGCCTTCGACGCCGAGTACGGCGGCCTCCCGTCATCCACGACCACGCGCCGGGCGGCCTGACCCTTGGAACTGCACATCGACATCCGGTGGCTCCTGGACCGGCAGGAAGAACTGCTCGGGAAAGAGCTGGGAGTCCTGGACTACTCGGGCCTGGTCGCCGCGGTCGCCCGTCACCGCGTGAACACCCCGGCGCTGGCCGCCGACGAGCCCGACGCGTACTGGCGGGCCGCTGCCCTCCTGGAACAGCTCGTGCTCCTGCGCCCGCTGCCGGCCCGCAACGAGTACTTCGGATACGGCGTCGCCGTCGCCTACATCCGGTCCTCCGGCAAGACCGTCGACGAGGTCTTCGAGCCCTGGCGCAACCTCATCAACGACATCCGGGCCCTGCGCCTGAACGTCTTCGACGTCGCCGACCGGCTGCGCTCGCTACGCCCCACCTCCTGATCGGGCACGCCCCCGCCGCGTCTTCTCCGCGGAGGCGGCGCGCCCGCCATCGCGGCTTCAGCAACTGGTGCGGGGCTTCGTCGCGCTCTTCGAAGCTGTTTCCAGCCGGCGACAGAGCGTGACGGGGAGGAACCGTGGCAGACATGGCAGCGGCCGGGCGGAGGCCTCCCGCCGGGTCGGCGGTGCCGCACGGTCTGCACATGCTCTCCTCGATCTGCGGGACCGCGTGTGCCGCCGGGCAGCCCATCCCCGTGTTTCCGACGCGGCTTCGTCGCCGGCCGCGCCGCCGCCCGCTGGTCAGCCCCGTCGCCCCGACCCGGCTGATCCTGCACCGCTACGGCCAAACCCTGGCACGGGCATCCCGGTTGGTACGTGACGCCACCGGCTGACGCCCGCCCCGCCCCCTGGCTATCGTCAGGGCAGTCAGGACAGGGAGGTGGTCCGTGCGCGGTGCCGTCAAGGGCGCATCGTTCGCCGGAATCGCGGCGGCCGTGGCCGTACTGGCCTCGCTCGCGGCAAATGCCGCCACGTCCGAGGACCGTTGGCCCGGCGCGCTCGACCGCATCCGGCAGCAGCCGTGGTGGTGGGTCGCCGGACTCGCCGTCGCCGGGATCGTCGTGGCCGTCGTCTTGGCCTGGCGGCAGGAGCGGCCCGCCGACGATCCGCCCGTCCCGTCCGCGCAGACCGTTCCGGATTGGGTGATCGACCGCGCCGAAAGGGCCCGCACCGTCAAGGCGGTGTGCCGTACCCGGCGCGGCAGCCGTACCGTCGCCATCACGACCGCCCTCGAAGGCGCCGGCGGCTTCGGCAAGACGGTCCTCGCCCGGGCGGTGGCCGCGAGTCCGCGTGTACGGCGGCACTTCCGCGGCCGGATCTACGTCGTCACGATCGGCCGTGACGTCCGCGGCCGGGCGGCGATCGCCGCCAAGGTGGCAGAGGCCACCCGCTTCGTCACCGGCGACACGACGGCCTTCGACGACCCGGGCCTGGCGGGTGACCACCTCGGCCGGCTCCTCGACCGTCGCCCCCGCACGCTGCTTCTCCTGGACGACGTCTGGGATGCCGAACAGCTCGACCCATTCCTGCGCGGCGGAGCCCGCTGCGTCCGCCTCGTCACCACCCGTGTCCCCGGCGCCCTGCCGCGCGGCACCGAACGCGTCCGCGTCGACCAGATGTCCCCCGCTCAGGCTCGCGCGGTCCTCACCTGGGACCTGCCCGCGCTCCCCGAACCCCTCGTCCGCGACCTCCTGGAGGCGACCGGACGCTGGGCCCTGCTCCTGCGCCTCACCAACCGGCTGATCAGCCGCCGCATCGCCACCGGCACCGATCCGGAGCACGCTGCGGCCGAGACCCTGCAAGGGCTCGTCGCGCACGGCCCCGCCGTGGTCGACTCGGACCCGGCCACGCTCGACCTGGACGATCCGGCCCGCCGCGCCCAGGCCGTCCGGGCCACTGTGGAGGCGGCCCGGACCCTGCTGCCGCCCGGTGGTGACCGGCGCCTCGCGGAACTGTCCGTCTTCGCGGAGGACGAGTCGATCCCCGTCCCGCTGATCGCCCGCCTGTGGACGGCGACGAGCGGTCTGACGGAGGACGAGAGCCGTATGCTCTGTGCCGCGTTCGACCGGCTCTCCCTGATCTCGCTCGCCCCTGACCGCGGAGGCCGCGTCGCGATCCACGACGTGCTCCGCGACTATCTGCACCAGGAGTTGGGCGAACCGGCCGCGACCGCGCTGCACGGCACGCTCGCCGGCGCCTTCGGTCCCCGGCCCTGGGAGTCGTCCGAGGGATACGTGCTCGACCACGCGATCGAGCACCTGCTCGCCGCGGGGCGGACGGATGACGCGGAGCGCGTCGCGAGCGACCTGCGCTGGATCGAGACCCGACTTCACCAACGCGGCCCCATGGCGGCCTGGGCCGACCTGTTCGACGTCCCCACACGGCACGCGGCCCGGCTGGCCGACGACCTCACCCGAGCCGCCCACCTCCTCACCCCGACCGACCCGCCCGAGCTCCTGACGAACGTCCTGCACAGCCGCCTGGAGTCGCTGCCGCTGTGGCGCGACCGGATCGCGGGCAGGCAGGCCGCTCCCGAGATGGCGGCCCGGCCGCTCCTGCGCAACCGCGGGACCCCGCCGGACCTGCCCGAGCCGGCACTGCTCCGCACCTTCCTCGGCCATACCGGACCCGTGTGGTCCGTCGGGGTCAGCTCCGACGGCACGTCGCTCGTCACCGTCGGAGCCGACGGAATGGCCCGAGGGCTCGACCCGAAGATCGGCGGCGAGTTCACCGTGGACGTCCGGGGCCCCGGCCGCTTCAGGGTCCTCGCGGTCGCCCCGAACGGCACCGATCTGGTGACCGGCGGGCCGAGCCGTACCTTCCACACCTGGACCTTCGACCGGGCCACCCCGCCGACGCGAACCCTCGGGTCGGTCGGGGGCCGCGGGGCGTCGGTGCGGGCCCTGGCGGCCTCCGGGAGCCGGATCGCGACCGTCGCCACGGACGGCACTCTGGAGATCTGGGCGTGGAGCGGGGAGCACCTCGCCCAGGACGTCCAGCAGCAGGGTGACGAGCACACGTGCGTGGCGTTCTCCGCCGACGGTCTGTGGCTGGCCGTCGGCGGCCGGCGGCGAGTCCGGCTGATGTCCGCGGACCTCACCCAGGTGCAGGACCGCGGTCCCACTGCCGGCGCTCCGGTGAACGCCATCGCCATCGCGCGGGACGGCAACTGGATCGTCTCCGCCGAGGCGAACGGCGTACTGCAGATCTGGGACGAGACCCCGCCCCACCACACGTCGCAGATCCCCGCGCACAGAGGTCCCGCTACCGCGGTGGCGCTCTCGCCGGACGGCACGTGGCTGGCCAGCGGCGGCGAGGACGGCACCGTCGCGGTCTGGGACCGGCGGACACGGGAGTGCCGCGCCCGCTACACCGCCCATGCCGGCCCGGTCCACGGCGTCGCGGTCACACCGGACGGCGGCCGGGTGATCAGCACCGGCAAGGACGGAACGGTACGGGTCTGGGACAGCAGTGGGCCCGAGAGGATCCGCTCCGGCGCCGGCGAGGGAATGCGGACGGTCACCGTCGTCGGCGACGCCGAGCGGCTGGCCGTCGCCCACCGCGACGGGAGCGTCAGGCTGTGCGACCCGTACGGTGACACCTGGAGCAGCCCCCTGGCGTCACGTCACGGGGAGTACCGAGGACCGGTCGCCTTCGCGCCGCACGGCAGCTGGTACGCGGCGGGCCACCTCCACGGTGTCGAGATCAAGACCATCGACCAGTCGGCGGACCTGGACCCTACGGTCCTCCCGCTGGGCCCATCCACCACCGCGCAGGCCCTCGCCGTCGCTCCCGACGGCAGGTGGCTAGCCGTCGCCGACTCCGCGGGAGCGCTCCAGCTGTGGAACCGTCTGCCGCAGGTGCGAACCGCCACCGTGCCGGGTCCGTGGGATGTCCACGGCCGGGCGCACACCGTCGCCGTCGCACCCGACGGGACGTGGCTGGCCGTGTTGCGCCACCGGCCGCGGCGCGGACGGGACGATGTCGAGTCCCTGGTGCAGGTGATCCGCCTCGCGGAGGGCCGCGCGGTCGCCGGCCGACAGGTCCAGATTCACCGCGTCGAGAAACTCACCGGCCTCGCCGTCACACCCGACGGCACCCGCCTCCTCACCACGTCCCTGAGCGGAGACGTGAGCCAGTGGGACCCGCTCACCGGCATTCTCCTGACGACCGTCGCCGACCCCGACGGCCCCGTCCACGGCCTCGCGGTCTCCCCCGACGGCAAGTGGATTGCCACCGCAGGCTCCCTGCTCCGGGTCTGGGACGCCGCCACCGGCCGGACCGTCGCCGGCGTCCGCGCCGAGACGCCGCTGATTTCCTGCGTCTGGCTGCCTGACGGCCGCGGGATCGTCGCCGTCGGGGAACGCGGCTTGCACTCCCACGAGTTCCGGCCCTGAGGCGGCACCCCCACGGGCCGCCGAGCCGGTCGAGGCCATCGAGCACATGGGCGGCGTCACCTCCGCCCGCGGCACCAGCGGAACCCGCGGCGAGCTGGACTGGTCGCGGTGCGCTATCGACTCCGTCAGCATCCGGGCCACACAGGAGACGGCACGCGGTCCGGAACCCGGTGCCGGTGACAGCTCAGTGGGTGGATCTCGGCGCATCCGCCCCGCAGGGGCAACTGGCGGCGAATGGGAAGTCCGTGACGACATCTACGAAGCCTTCCTCAGTCGGGGATGCACGCTGATCTGGCGGCGGCGTTTGAACTCATCCCGGTGAAGGCGCGTTGACGCGTGCGTCACGGGCTGGGTGTTCCCGCACGCATTCGTTCCTGGGCGGCCATGACTTCTTCGCCGTGCTCGAAGGCCCACGATCCGAGTGTGTCGATCGGGCTGAGCATGGTTCGACCCAGAGCGGTGAGTTCGTACTCGACGCGAGGCGGCGCTTCGTCATGGGCGTGGCGTGTCACCAGCCCGTTGAACTCCAGCCGCCGCAGCGTCTCGGTGAGGACCTTGGGGCTGATGCTGCCGATGCGCTCGCGTAGTTCGCCCGGCCGTTTGGGGCCGTCCCGCAGGACCCAGATCAGCACGGCGTTCCAGGTGTTGGAGAGGAGGTCGAAGGCGAGGCGTGCGCGGCAGTCAGCGAGGAAGGCGTCGGTGGTCACGTACCAAATGGTGCCTGAAGGGCTTCCTAGTGTCGTCTCGAAAGCGGTTGGAGCAGAGGCGGAGAGGGGTGTATCGATGAAGATCGGTGTGCTGGGGACGGGGAACATGGCGGACGCATTGGCCACGCAGTGGGTGCGGGCCGGGCACGAAGTGTTCGTCGGCGGCCGGAACGAGCAGCACGCTCAGCGGCTTGCGACGCGCATCGGGGGCGGTGCGGGGCATGGGAGTCTGCGGGCGGCGGCCGGCTACGGCGAGGTCGTGCTGGCAGCGCTGCCGTACGGCGCGGGAGCGGACATTGTCAGGGAGCACCAGTCGGCTCTGGACGGGAAGGTTCTGCTCGACTGTGCCAACCCGGTGGGGCCCGGCTTCCGGCTGCTGACGGAAGGCGGCCCCTCGGCGGCGCGCCGACTGGCTGCGGCGGCACCGGGCGCGCACGTCGTCAAAGCGTTCAACCTCTGCCACGAGGACGTATGGCGGATGACCCCACCGGCCTTCGACGGTCGGCCCCTGGCCGTTCCCGTCTGCGGGGACGACGAGGCGGCGATCGCACTGACACGCAAGCTGGTGCGGGACATGGGCTGCGAGCCTGTGTCCGGGGGTGGGCTGGACCGTGCCGGCCTGCTGGAGGCGACTGCCGCCCTGTTCATCGGACTGTGGGTGGCGGAGCGGACGGACGTACGGGCGATCGCGCCGCCGCTGGCATACGCGACGGGCCCCCGACCCGAGAAGGCGTGAGGCATCCCCGGCGTGGGCGGCGGACCGGCGGTCGGCCCGCCGCCCACGATGTCCGGGCCAACCGGATGGCCGCGGTAGGGATCCGGCCGGGCACTCCGATCCTGCTGAGGCCGGACTGCCGCGTTGACGAAGGGCTCGCTCTGTACCCCTCCGGTCGTCTACGGCAGATCGCATGCGGAGCACGGTGCCGTGAGTGGTTGCGGGCCCGTCGGGGAGGGCTTGGGGACCGCGTTTCGGCAGTCATATCTTCATATCTTCGCTGGATTTTTGCGGAATCTATACGTTGGAAACCCGTGTCCGGAACTGAATTGAGGACGGCTCCGGACAAAACTGTCGGCCGTTACGCGCAGAGCGCTTGCATCGGAGAAAGTAGGACGACCTTCCCAGGTATTCGATCAACCGGCAATCCGAACGTGGAGGTATCTCGATGTCCGTCTGCAGGAACAACTCCCATGAAGCCCGCCGGGCTCCGGGAGTTTTGCGAAGCGCCGCCGGATCCCGCCCCTCTCGCCTTTCTCTGCTCATCTGCCTGCTGGTGGCGGGCACCTTTGCCAACCCGGTGTCACAGGCAGACGCGGCCACGTCGTATGGAGCCAAGGCCGTAGCCGTGGCCGCTTCCAAGAAAGGTGCCCCCTATGCGCGAGGCGCGACGGGGCCGCGAAGGTTCGACTGCTCGGGGTTGATGGTGTATTCCTTTCGGAAAGTCGGTACGCGGCTTCCGCGTACTGCCGAGCAGCAGTACGAGCAAACTTCTCGCGTTTCCGGGGACGAACGCGCATTGGGTGATCTGGTGTTTTTCTCGCAGGGCTCAACTGTAAAGCATGTGGGCATTTATGCAGGCCGTGACGAAATCTGGCACGCTCCTCGTCCGGGGACCCGAGTAAGGCTGGAACGCATTTGGAGTAAGAACGTCCGCTACGGGCGAGCCGGTTGACGGCACGAGTGGCCCCGGGGCCGGCCCTGGTCACAGGCCGCTCTTGCCGCGGTCTGGTGGCGAACGCCGACTGCTGCCGGGACTGGCCGGATGCCGGAGCTCGGTGACGGCGGTGCGGATGACCAGGGCGGCGGTGAAGAACACCGGCGCCAGCAGTGAGGCGTCGCCGCAGGCCATCAGGTGGACTGCCCGTCCGTCGGTGCAGTGGTGCCCTCGGCGTAGATGTCGGGGATGCCGTCGTGGTCGGCGTCGAGGTTCTCCGCCTCGTACAGCCGCCGGTGGACGGTGTTGCGCCTGCGCAGCAGGACCGCGGCGAGGACCGCGGCGATCAGCGGGGCGCCCCCGCCTGCCCCACGCGTCGCTCTTGGTCATTTCTCGCTACGTCGCCCGGGGACAGTCCGGTGAACTCCGGGCGACGCTGTCACCGCTGCAGGCCTCGTTCGCCGAGCATGGTGGTGCCTGCCCGTCGGTCTGTGACGCCGTCGGTGTACATCAGGAGCAGGTCGCCCGGCTGCGGTTCTGTCTCTGTGACGTGCAGCGCGGGCGTCTCCATGACCCCAGGGAGGTTCCGGGTTCGCCGATGCGGGGGATCTGTCCGTCGGCCCGGCGCCCGAGGGGTGAGAGCGCCCGCCCAGGGCGAGGCGCAGGCGTGCAGGGGAGGCGGTGAGGGTCGGGTCTGGCGCAGGCAGCGGTGCTCCGGCAAAGGCGATGGATGGGCCGGTCGGTGCGGATCGCGGTTTTGGCGGCTTGCAGGACGGAGTGCGGCTCGCGGGTCCAGACGCTGTGCGCAAGGGCCGTAGTCCTCGGCTTGGACCACCTGGCGGGGGGCAGTGTCACGGCGGCGTGCCCCCAGCTCCGGGCCCGAGGAGCGCAGCCTCGAGCCAGCCGAGGCTGACCTGCTGCGATCGGCGGTGTTGATCTTCACGGAATGGGAAGGGGCGGGTTATGTCACTTCCTGCTCCACTGCGTCAGCTGGTGCGCCGGCACCGGGAGCCCGCCGTCGTCCAGACCGTCCGCTCCACTGCGGCCGCCGTCATCTCGTACGTGGTCGCCCTACGGCTCAGCGGCGAACCCGCCCCACTCACGGCGCCGCTCACCGCTCTGCTCGTCGTCCAGGTCACCCTCTACTCGACCCTCACCACCGGCATCCGCCGGGTCAACTCCGTGGTGGCCGGGGTGCTGCTCGCGATCGGATTCAGCGCGCTGGTGGGGCTGACCTGGTGGAGCCTCGGCCTGATCATCCTGGTCTCGCTCACCATCGGCCCCCTCGTGAAGGCCGGAGAGTTCGTCCCCGAAGTCGCGATCAGCGCAATGCTGGTGCTCGGCGTCACCCAGGTGACGGACACTGCCTGGGACCGGGTGCTGGAGACCTTGATCGGCGCCGCCGTCGGGCTGCTGTTCAACATCCTGTTCGTGCCGCCCGTATGGGTTGGTCCGGCGAGTGAGGCCATCACCGACCTTGCCCGGCGGATGCGCGCCCTGATGATGCACATCACTGACGAACTTGACGAACACACCCCGGTGGAGAAGGCTGCCGCCCGTCTCCACGAGGCTCGCCGGCTCGACAATGACATCGCCCAGGTCGACGCCGCACTGCGACAGGCAGAGGACAGCCTGCGCCTGAACCCGCGCGTACGCGAAGGGCTCCTGTTCCGCCTGGTCCTGCGCACCGGCCTGGACACCCTGGAGATCTGCGCGGTGGTGCTGAGGGTCTCCTGCCGGACGCTGACCGACCTGGCCCAGGCGCGACCCGCGGGGCCGCTGTTCCCCGCGCACATCGCACAGGGCCTGCGTGAGCTCTATGCGCACACGGCCGTCGCCGTGGAGAGCTTCGCCCAGCTGATCACCGCGCAGGTCAGCGCCAACGCCGAGGAAGCCGAGAGCAGGTTGACCGAGGAGCTCAAGACAGCCCGACTCAGTAGGGACCGGCTCGCCGGCCTCCTCCTGGACGAGGTCCGCGCCGACTCCCGCCAGTGGCAGCTCTCGGGAGCTCTCCTCGCCGAGGCGGACCGTGTCCTGGACGAACTCGGCGTGGAAAAGCGTTCCGAGCGACTCATCGAGGAACTGGACCGGCATGCGCAGCTGCGCCGCGAGCGTTTCCCCCGTCTGCACCGCCTGACGGGCCAGTGGCGGTCCCGCTCCGGAGCGGACGAAGCCGGCCGACCGCGACGGTGGTGATCGCAGGCCATCCGCAGCGTGGCCCATCCTCTGGCGAACCGTGACTGCGTCGCCGCTGACGGTGATCCGAACCGCACCCGCTCTGGCCCCCCTGTCCCTCGGCTCGGCTCCGCCGGCTGGCTGGGCTTGTGATCCACGCACCGGTTCATCGACGAGCCCTCGCCCACGGCGGCGGCGTCAATCCGGTACCAGGTCAGGCCGATGTCTGTTGCTGGAGATCGATGTGGTCGACCCCTCGGACTTCAGCGACACCCTCACTGCCCGCAGCGTCACAGTGGACGGCTACCGGACATCGGAGGTGCCGGATACGCGGACGCCGGCCGGTTCGTCCGCACGCCCCACCGTCTGGGCGGGAGGTCACCATCGCTCCGTCATCCGGGCCGCCTCGACGTACCCGCCGTGCACCACCGGGTCGGCCGGTGCAGTGTGGCAGCCGGTGAAGTACTCCGCGTCCTTGGGGCGGTCGGCGGGATTGCTGGAGCGGGGGGCCGGCACCAGGTGCGGTATGTACTTGGAGCAGTGGATGTAGGCCTCTTCGACGGTGAGGTGGACCCACATCTCAGGGCCGCGCCCTGGGCCGACGTCGTCGGGCAGGCCGGGCTGCGCGGTGCGGAGGTCGGCGTCGAGGTAGAGCTGCGCAACGCCGTTGACGTGCAAGCCGACGTGATGGTGCGTGAAGTCGACGAAGAGCATGCCGAGGTGCGGGTTCTCGCTCATGTTGCCGGCACTGGCGAGCACGCCGTTCCCCCGGAACTCCGGGTAGACAAGGGTGTGCTTGTCCAGTACCCGCACGAACCCGGGCGGTCCTGCCCGGAAACTGGCGTCGCATTCCCCGCGGGAGTCGGCGGTGGCCAGGAAGACCATGCTTTGGCGGTCGATGAACTCCTGCATCTCGGCCGTGAGACAGGGGCGCACCTGCTGGTCGTAGAACCGGGCGGCGCGGTCGGCGCTGCCCATGTTCTGCTGCAGCCGGTGTTCGCCTTCTGATCCGAAGGGCGGCGGGGGCGAAGTCACGGGGCGTTCTCCTGGCAGGATCGGCAAGCGTGTGGCTCAAGGAGCGGACAGGACGGGGGTCTCGAACGGGTCGTGGTGGATGCGGTCGGGCTGGGTGCCGTTCCGCGTGAGCGTCTCGCTGGCTGAGACCACCATCGGAGCCGGTCCGCTGAGAAAGACGTCGTGCTGGTACCACGGGCCGTACTCGGCGAGCACCTGCGGCAGGGATCCCCGGATACCGGGGATGTACTCGTGGGAGACAGCGCCCCTGATGGACAACCAGTGGTACTGCTGAGCCATTCGGAGCATGTCGTCGACCCCGTACAGCTCGGCACCGGTACGGGCCCCGAGGAACAGGTCGACCTTGTGTCGTCCGCCACGGCGGGCGACTTCCTCGACGATCGCGCGGATCGGTGCGAGACCCGTGCCGCCCGCTACGCAGAGCAGGTCCCTGTGGACGGCGGCATCGAGGACCATGTCACCCATCGGCGCACCGAGCTTGACCACATCTCCCAAGGCGGAACGGTGCACGAGCGCGTCGCTGACAGAGCCGCTGGCCACCGCGCGCACGTGGAAGGTGAGGGTGCCGTCGGGGCGGGGCGCGTTGGCGGGGGAGTAGTAGCGCCACACTTTGGGCCACCATGGCGTCTCGAGGCTGACGTACTGCCCGGCGACGTACGGGTACGGCACGTGCGGGCGCACGGTGACCTCGGCGATGCCGTGTCCACGCTGGACCTTGTGCACCACCCTGGCGGGCCAGACGGCGGGCCGCTGGGTTTCGTCCTGCTCGGCAGCGCTGATCATGGCGCCGGCGACCACTCCGTACGCCTTGGTCCAGGCCGCGGCGATGTCCGCGGTCCAGGCGGGACCGGCATAACGGGCCAGAGATGCGAGGAGGCACTCGCCCACGGCAGGGAAATGTGCGCTCAGGGTGCCGAACTTGCGGTGATCGCGACCGAGGTGACCGCAGAAGCGGACCAGGCTCTCCGGGTCGTCGACCAGGTCCACGATGCGCAACAGCGCACGCAGCAGACGGCCGCGTTGGGCGTCCATTCCCGGGGGAAACATCGGACGGACCTCGGGGTGGCGGGTGAAGAGGATCGCGTAGAAATAGACCGTCATGTCCGCGGCGAAAGGTTCGACGACGGAGACCGAAGCCCGTATGAGTGCTGTCTCGCGGGCGGAGAGCGGCGGCTCGGCGGTGGCTGCCTCGCCGCTGGCGGCGGCTAGGGAGGGAGCCGCGTCGGGGACGGTGCCTTCCGGGTCCGGGTCCGGGTGCGGGTGCGGGTGGGTGGGCGGGTGGGTGGGGCGTCCGATCCGGAATCTCAAGAGACCAGTGCTCCTCCTACCGGTATGTGATCTGGCCCCGATCGTCCGAGGGCCGGGTCGGACATGACGTCGCCGTCTCGCAGCGAGCCGAGGGCGCAGCCCTCGCTCGATCTGGCTCCCGGGGGAGTGGGGGCCGTGGCGGCGACGGGGGCTGGCATGCGTACTCCTGGTGAGGTGCGGGACGTTGAAGTGGAGCAAGGGGTCCCGGACGTTACGTGATCACGGGTGCGACTCAGGAGTATTGACGGGCCGCGTCGACGGGCCCGGCCGATTCCACGCTCGTCGAGACCAGCGATTAGGGGCCAATTCATCATGGATCCAGGGGATTGCACTCGGGGACAAGGCGTGGCTCGGTCCCCGACCTGGGGGAGTAGGTCGAGGGCTCCAAGAGGGGTGCGACGGCGTTGGCCGCACGCCCGACCTACTGACGGACGGAGTTCTTGACGTCTTCCTTCGCATGGCGGGCCTCGTCCTTGGCCTGCTCGGCGTGCGCCTTGCTGTTCTCCGTGCCCGACATCGGGATCTCCTCGTGATGTACCGGATCTTGGTCGTGACGACCCTCCTGCTCACGATCGGTACCGGCAAACCCCGTACCGGGTACCGACTTCACCGAGGCAGCCTTCCGACGGCCCGACCGGCCCCGTGCCGAGGGCGCAGTGCCCCGCGCCTTCGTCCTCCCCTAGCGAGAAGCCACCGCCAAAACCTTGTCGCACTGACATCTACTCTGCGTCCGACGACAGCGGTCAACGCTGAGCCGATCCGGCAGCGGGCAGCCCTCCCTCCCGCGCTCAGGCGGTGCTGGCCTTGTGGATGAGGCGTTCGGCGGTGCTGATGCCGTAGTGGGTGGCGAGCGAGACAGGGGTTGGCCGCCGGCCCGTCGCGGGCGTGGCCTCGCGTCTCGCCCCCGTCGCCGTCCTCGCCGGCTTCACGGCCTCCGCAGCCTCCGGCCCGGCCTTCCCAGCCGGAGCAGGCCTCGCCTGCTGTGGCTGACAGCGATGACGACAGGCCTGGCTTCCGACCCGGTGAACAGCTAGCCGCTGTCGACGGCCTCGAACTCTCGTCGCTCACACCCTCGCTGAGGACGCCGCCCCGTTCTCGGGTTCGAGCGCTGGGTCGTGCTCCACCTCGCCCAGGCGGTCCGGAAGGCCGAAGAGCGGGAAGAGGCGGTCGGTGTCGCGGTAGGC
This sequence comes from Streptomyces sp. NPDC006450, assembly GCF_040612195.1. Lineage (NCBI taxonomy): Bacteria > Bacillati > Actinomycetota > Actinomycetes > Kitasatosporales > Streptomycetaceae > Streptomyces > Streptomyces sp. NPDC006450. The sequence goes on from NZ_JBEXPT010000018.1 coordinate 64,592, forward strand.
CGTGATGCCGCTGATCCGGGCGTCGCGGAACTCGACGACTTGGAGGGCCCAGGGCACGTAGCCGGTGCCGTCCTCACGAGGGCGGTACTGGCCGAATGCGGGGGAGCCGTTCGCCACGGTCGGGACGAGACGGGAGCCGCGGCAGCCGATCGCGGGGCCGGTGAGCCATGCCTGGATGTCGGGGACACCTCGCATCCATTTCGAGTACGGGGGCAGGCACAACGTGGCGTCGAGGTGGAGGAGCATGTTCAGCTCCTCCATGTCGTAGCGGGAGAAGGCCGCGGCGTACCGCTCGGCCAGCACCTTGCGGACGCTGACGCCGGACGGCCGGACGATCGTGCCGTCCGGCGCGTGGCGGCGGTCGGCAAGCGTGGCTCGGGCCCGCTGCAGGGAACTGTTGGCTGAGGCGACCGTGCAGCCGTGCAGATCGGCGACCTCACGTGCTGAGAAGCCCAGGACGTCCCGCAGGATCAGCGTGGCCCGCTGCCTGGGCGGCAGGTGCTGCAGCGCGGCGACGAAAGCCAACCGGACCGATTCGCCCGCCGTGGCGGCCGCCTCCGGATCGCCGCCACCGGGGCAGGGCTCCACCCACAGGACGGATTCCTGCGGGGGCGCCGGCGGGGTACCGCCCCCACTCGGGCCGGACAAGTCCATCGGCAGCGCCCGCCGCCTGCCCGAAGCCAGAGCGTCCAGACACACGTTGGTGGCGATGCGGTACACCCACGTCCGCAGTGCTGACCGGCCCTCGAAGCGGTCGATGTTCCGCCACGCCCGCACCAGCGACTCCTGTACGGCGTCCTCGGCTTCGGCGTACGACCCCAACATCCGGTAGCAGTACCCGGTGAGCTCCCCCCGGTACTCCTCAAGCCCCTCGGCCACCGCGCCGGACGCCCCGGATTCCCCCATGCCGCACTCCTCAAGTAGATAGCTTCAGGCCGCTGAGCTGGCGCTCCACTGTAGGAGCACGGTCCACGGCCGAAGCGCGAGGCACCCCAGGGGTCGGCGTTCCAGGCATCTGAACCGCCGACAGCGGAGCCAGGTACCGCGCGTTGTCCCGGCCCCCGCGGACAAGGGCCGCCCAGCTCTGCGGCGACCCTCGACCCATCACACACCGACACCGGAGTTCCCCGAATTCCCCTCGGTGGACCGGAGCCGAGTTCCCGCACACGCAGAACCTCTTCGGACCCCGCTGCCGCACTCGGTCGACTGCTCTCTCACGTACAAGTCCGTGGGAGGCCAGCCAGGTCCTGCTGCGCGGGGGCCTCTACTGGAAGGTGCTGCTGTTCTTGTGGCTGTCGGCGCGGGTGTTGGCGTTCCTGACCTCGCTGGTGGTCGGGTCGCTGTTGATGTTCGTGTTCAGCGCCGAGATGTGGTCGATGATGTCGAGGTTGTTGCCGCCGGGATCGGTGATGTCCGCGTGTGCGGGTACGGCGGCGAGAACGGCCGCACCGATGGTGAGAGCAGCGCTGGTGAGAGTGTGTCGCTTCGTCATGGGCTGATCAACGGGTGCCGTGGCCGAAGGTCACTAGGGGGTGGCGACCGTGTCCGACGCCACGCCGGCCACGTCGGGGTGGCTGTGGTTGCTGAGCTCTTGTGCGCCATGGGCGAGTGGCCGGGTTGGAGGCGCTCAGCGGGGCGCGTGCGGCTTCCCGTTGCTCCTGGCGGAGTCGGGAAGCGGGAACGGGCTGGCCCACGCGGTGGGGATGGGACGCGCGGGCATGAGGTCGGGCACCGGATGCAGCGGGGGTTCACCCCGACACCGAGCTCGGCGAGCCGTGGCTGATCGAGCCGGCCGCGATGCTCGTGGGTCGCGATCCACATCCCGGCCCGGTGTCTGCGGCCGTCGGCGAGCCGCTTGTACGGGCCTGCCCCGGCATACCTTCGCTTTCCCGTTCCAGGTCTGGCCCGAAGGGCGGCGGCAACAAGGTCACCCTGACGGGCACCGAGCTCGCCGACATCACCACGGTCACCTCCGGGGCCGGCCGCAACGCCACCGGACTGTCGTGCACCGCGACCTCCTGCACCGCCAAGGCCCCGGCCGGGGCCTCCATGTCCAAGGTCCCGTCCAGGCCGTCAACGCCGCAGACACCAGCCCGGCAACCGGCACCACCGTCTACACCTACGGCCGCTGACGCCCAACGGCCCCGCCGTTCGGCCATCTCCTGCCAGGTCCGGCAGTCGGCCCTGATGGGCGCTCCCGCGCCTCGGGGCGGGGCCGTTCGGCGGTACTCCCGGCTTTCCGTAGCCGTCCGCCCCGATTTCCGCGTGGATGGAGCGGCATGCCGGGGAAGGCGTGGCAGGGACCCGTACATCCGAGAAGGGACGGACACCATGGCACGACCGAGGATCGTGGTTGTCGGCGCGGGCTTCGCCGGCGTCTCCTGCGTACGCCGCCTGGAGCGTTCGCTGTCACCCGGGGAGGCGGAGATCCTGCTGGTCACTCCATCCTCCTACCAGCTCTACCTACCGCTGCTGCCGCAGGTGGCCTCCGGGGTACTCACCCCCCAGTCCGTGGCGGTGTCGCTGCGCCGCAGCCGCCGCCACCGGACCCGGATCGTGCCCGGCGGGGCCGTAGGCGTCGAAACCTTGGCCAAGGTCTGCGTCATCCGGAAGATCACCGGGGAGCTGGTCGACCAGCCCTACGACCACCTGGTGCTCGCACCGGGGAGCGTGACCCGCACCTTCGACATCCCCGGCCTGGCGGAACACGGCCGCGGCATGAAGACGCTGGCGGAGGCGGCGCACCTGCGCGACCACGTGATCGCCCAGCTCGACCTGGCCGACGCCGCCGCACCGGGCTCGGCGGAACGGGCCTCACGGCTCGGCTTCGTCGTGGTCGGTGGCGGCTACGCCGGCACCGAGACGGCCGCCTCCCTGGAACGCCTCACCACGAACGCCGTCAGCCGCTACCCCCGGCTGGACCGCCGCGAGATCAGCTGGCACCTGGTGGACGTCGCCCCGAAACTGATGCCCGAACTCGGCGACCGGCTGGGCCGGGCCGCCCTCGACGTGCTGCGCGGCCGAGGCATCGAGGTCTCGCTCGGAGCCTCCGTCGCCAAGGCCGGCCCCGAGGACGTCACCCTCACCGACGGGCGCGTGCTGCCCTGCCGCACCCTCATCTGGACCGCCGGCGTCGCCGCGAGCCCCCTCATCGCCACCCTGGGCGCCGAGACCGCCAAGAGCGGCCGGCTCGTCGTCACGCCGGACCTGCGGGTGCCGGGCGCCGACGGCGCCTTCGCCCTCGGCGACGCGGCCGCCGTCCCAGACCTCGCCAGCAGCGGCGACGGTGCGGTGTGCCCGCCCACCGCACAGCACGCCATGCGCCAGGGCAAGGTCGCCGCCGACAACGTCGTCGCCACACTACGGGGCACCCCCCTACGGCGGTACGTCCACAAGGACCTCGGACTTGTCGTCGACCTCGGCGGCCGCGACGGCGTCTCCCGGCCCCTCGGCATCGACCTGCGCGGAATGCCCGCCCAGGCCGTCGCCCGCGGCTACCACTGGGCAGCACTGCGGACCGGCGCCGCCAAGACCCGCGTGATGACGAACTGGCTCCTGAACGCCGTGGCCGGTGACGACTTCGTCCGAACCGGATTCCAAACGAACAAGCCGCCAACACTGTGCGACTTCGAGCACACCGACCACTACCTCACCCCCGAGGAGGTACGGGCCCGCACGGCGGCCCACGGCGGCTGACAGCAGCTACGAGAACCGGCAGCCCCGCGGCGTCTTGGGCAGCGTCACCAGGTCACTGGGCAACGCGGGGTCCGCCCGCCGGGCGGACCCCGCTTCTCCGCGACCTTCCGCGTCTCCGACACCTGCCAGGCCAGCACAGGCAGCAGAACACGGCGCAGCCAGCCCTCATGAGGAACAGCACGGCGGCCGCGATGCCGGACCTGCACGACATTCGGGGCGCCGACGGTGATGCCCTGCCGGTAGGCGAGGGATCCGTCGCGGCAGGCGACCTCGACACCAGGGTGTTCGCGGAACCAGTGGCCGAGCCGTTCCGCGTCGCGACTTTCCCAGAGTGTGAGCGGGAGCCAGGTGGTGACGTCCACCAGGAGAGCTCCGTAGGTGTCGCCGTAGAGCGCGAAGTCGTCCACCCCCAGCACCCGGGGCGCGACCAGTGGCGGAAACACACCCGCATCAGCTGGGACAAGGCGGTGCACCGAGAGCCTGATGTTCAAGATCCGCAGCATCCGGGAACCGCCCCGGCCCGCCAGCACCACGCCGATGTCCTCCACCAGGCGCTGCAACGGCGGTGTCCGCGTACCCGGGTCCGGTGGCGGCGCCGGCCGTGGCAGTTGGCGCCGCCCCGGTCACTGCATCCACGACGGCCACCGCAGGCGGGCTGCACTTCAAGTGCTCCAGGAGCACGAAGCGATCGATGACGCCGGCTACTCCGGTCCGTGGCCGGACAACTGAGAGGTGACGGTGCAGGTGTGCGCGGCACGCTCGGGGGCACGTGTGCAGGAGATCCAGGACCGTCATGGGCGGCCTTCGGCGGAGGGCGGCTGGCCGGAGGACGCCCACGCGGCGTGGAATACGGCCCTAAAGACATGGGGCGATCAGATCCGCGTTGTCCGCAGGTTGATCTCGGCGTGGGCGAGGGAGAGTGGCCAGGAGCGCATCGACCTCGAGGCCCGGCTGTCGCACGCCCGCACTACGCTCACCTGCTCGCCGCCATCGTCGAGCTCGGCGGTGAGCTGGAGCTCCCCGCTACCCGTAAGGGGCGCTTCAGGGGCGCGGTCATCCCAGAAGGCTGCGTGGTCAGCGCCGGCCGCCGCCGATGCGGCGGTCGTCGGCCAGTGCGGTCAGCGGGCCGAACTCGCGGGCAAGCTGGTTCCACGTCAGAACCTCGCCACAGCGGGCCGGGAACTCCTTGGGGTTGAATTCGGGCATGGTCCAGGTGCCGGTGTCCCGGTCCCGCAGCCACAGGTCCCCGTCGCCGTCGACCACAGTGGGCGGGACCGGTACGGGCTCGGCCTGATCGGTGGGATCCCAGGTGGCCCGGCCCGGGTGGGAAACGCGGCGCAGCTCGGTGGTGGCCAGCCGCGCGGCCATGTCACGGGTGGTCTCGTCGGCGTCTTTGACCGACGTGAGTCGGAATGCGTCGTCGAGTACGGGCAGGGCTGGATTCTTGCTGCGCTTTGAGCTCATACGCTGACTACCTCCGGTGGGGGGCGTCACATCCGTTATGGCACCCCGTAGAGGGACACGGTATCCGAGGCGGGAGCCGGGCCGGCTACGACCACGTGCAGGTGGGGGCGCTGGCACACCGGGCGGTGGGGCTAGGTGGTGAGCTGGTCCTGGACCGCCGGGGGCGAGCGCACCCCGGGGCGGGTGGTGGGCTCGGTCTCGCCGGGCGGCTCTGATGTGTGCGGCGGGGCCCTCTTTGGGGGCTTCTGCGGGCGGGTGAGAGCGGGGGCCCCTATGTGTTTGGTCAAGGTGGTGGGCCAGGATGGCGGCATGACGACCTGGTTCCGCACCTACTACGAGGACGAAGATCTGTGGCTGTACTTCGAGGCCGATGGGGAGGGCTGGGCGGTGCGTCAGGTTGAGGTCCGGGGGCAGGACTCGCGGGCGGTGACGGCGGCTTCCTTGGCGGAGGTCGTGCACTTGCGCGACCATGCCGATCTTGCGTCGATGGGCCGCTATGAACGGCAGTACGGCGTTCTCGCCGAAGGCCCCATGGACGGCTGGCAGGACCAGCCGCAGGCAGCCGAGATCTCCGCGGAGGAGTTCGAGCGGCTGTGGACTGAAGGAAGGCAGGCTCTCGGCGACTCAGCCTGACCTGACCGGCTGCGGTTCGTAGAAGGTGCCGTCGCGGAGCATCGCGAACAGGACGTCGGCCCGGCGCCGGGCGATCCGCCGCATCGTCAGCCCGGGCAGGTAGGCGACCGGGCAGCCCATGTCCCTCGCGACCGCCAATGGCAGGGCTCCGATTGAGGCTGGCTGGTCGACCACGACCAGCACTGTTCCGTGCTTGGCCTGCAGCTTGGCGAATAGTTCGCGGAGCTTGGGTTCGGTGTTGGGCAGCCGCTTGTCGAAGGCTTTCTTCCCGGCCGGGGTGACGGCGGTGGCGTGGTGTTCGCCCTTGCCGACGTCCAGGCCGAGGAAGACGTCGATGTCGCCGGTGTCGATCACGTGCAGGCCCCTCCATCACGCTTCCGTCCGGCCTTGCCTCGGCACCGAGCTGCCACACCCACGTTACGGAGAGCTCTTCCGGCTCCGGTGAAGTCGGTGCTCAAGCCCCTCATCAGCGGTCCGTCGATGCCTCCGGATCCGGTGACACCACCCCCCCGGATCATGAACAACAAGGGGGGGGAAGTCATGCCGGACTACCTGGGGGGAGCCGTCCTGCGGTGACGTCCAGGGGGATGGTCCGTGGTGGTGAGTCCGGTGATGGCGGCGACCTCGGAGTCGGGACTTGTTCCTGTCCGATGTCCTCCAGGCTGACCGGGGGCCGGCCCCCAACGACAACATCAACCACACGACGATGGTCCCAGGCAGGCAGGCAGGCAGGGAGGCATGCTCTACCTGAGCTACCACACCCCCAACTCTGTCGACGTTCCCCTCAGTTACCTTCGAGCCAAGTACCCCGGCTCCTACTGGTACCCCCACCGCACCTGACCCGAAGGGTGGACCCCATGAAGAGGGCCCTCGCGCTACTGACAGTGCCTGTCCTGTGCGCAGCGCTCGCCGCCTGTTCTTCTGATGACAAGGTCGGCAGGAGCGAGAAGCAGACCGCCGAGAAGTACATCGCCGCGCTCAACGCCCGGGACCCTCAGGGGCTCATCGACCTGGATCATCCGGCGCCGGGCAAGACCGGGGTGAAAGAGCAGGCCGACAAGCTGATAGCGGAGAGCGGCGGCCGCGGCATCAAGATCTCGGATATCAACGTGATCAAAGAGTTCGAGCCGACCCTCGCGAGCGTGACCATCAGCGGCACCGAAGGCACGGGCAAACCGTTCAGCACGGTCATCGTGATGGGCAAGGAGGACGGCGACTGGGTCATCGGCCTGGGCAATCTCCCCGTCAAGGGCACGCCCAAGCCCACCGCCGGCTTCGGTCGGTAGGGCTCCTCGCGACCTCCGCCAAAGGCGCCGGCTCCGAAACGCCGCGCGGAGCTCGCCGGGAAGCCGTGGCCCAGGCTCAACATCACGGTTCCCCGACTTCCGGAATCCCGGGAGTCGGGGAACCCTGGAGTCACCGTGCAGACCCATTGCTCGGCGTCGGTCTGACGCTTCCCCTGGTGGTGCAGGAGCGGCCGAGCCCGTGCAGGTGGGCAGCAGGATTCAGATGGAGGTCAATGGCGGTCCCGCATCTCTGGAGACCGCTGGCATGGGTCCAGCTGGACAGAACATGCGATTTGTCCGCGGGAGCTGCCGAAGCCGGTGCTGCTGCAACGGCTTGGGCGAGCAGGGTTGCTGCGCAGCCGTCCCGGCCGGGGCGGTGTTGGTGCAGATCCGTCGCGGGGCGCTGGTCCAGGACCGATGGCCTGACGTGGTGGCGGCAGCCGAGCAGTTGCCGCGCGGCCTGGACCTCGATGGCCAACTGGTCGTCTGGGACCCGGAAGTATCCGCGGTATGACGTCGCCGTCCCGGACACGTTCCAGGGCGTGAGGCTCCTGTGGAACTCCCCGCTGAACCAGCAGCTGGAGACGCTCGCCGCAGCGGACCCGGAGGGCTAGAGGAGGCCGCCGGCCGGCCCCTCCGGCGGCCGGCCGGAGTGCGTGGATCTCACGGGCCCCGAGGGCGCTCGGCGCGCCGTGCGCCGGGGGGTGACAAGGGCAGCCACGGCATGGTGGTGGTCATCGACCCGGACCTGGTCGGCCGGGCCGATTCCCTGCCCCGCGAGGCCCCGCGAGCTGCGCGCGGCAATGGTTCACCCGGCGGACGACGCGCAACGGCAGCGGGCCGAAAACGGCGAAGGTTTCGCCGTCGGCCCGGCGGACCCGCGGGGGGGGCCGGCCCCGCGCGGGGCCGCCCCGGCCCCGCCCGGGGGGGGGGGGGGGGCCGCGGTTCGCCGGCCGCCCGGGGGGTTGTGGGAGGGGTAAACGCGTGGCGGTTGGGAGTTG